>CAZIPL010000001.1:0-79524 GCA_964541255.1 uncultured Clostridia bacterium
TAAACTTCTTGTATTATATTGCTATGCCGATTGAGCTTTGAATTTTATTTCGGTTTTATGAAGATTTTTAATGAAAATATGTAATAAACAAAAAACGCAGGCAATGTATTTTGCTTGCGTTTATGCATTATGAGTAAAGAAACTATCTTGTTTCTTCGATTTTGATAAGGTTAGTGTCGCCCGAGGAGCCGTTGACGCTTCCCGCAGTCATAACGATGCCGTCGCCCTTTTTGAGTGAAAGCGCTTCTTTCGCGACTTTTGTCGCGTGATAGAAAAGTACGTCGGTCGAATTGAATTCTTCCGAAAGAACGGGGATAACGCCCCACGAAAGCGCGAGCTTATACCACACTTTTTTGTTTGTCGCCATACCGATTATGTCGGTGGGGCAGCGGAAACGCGATACCATACGAACGGTTATTCCGGAGCGCGACGCGACGACGATTGCTTTTGCGCCGATATCGATAGCCATTCCGCAAGTTGCGTGAGAAATTGCGTCCACGCGGTTTTTGATTTTGAAATCGGCGTTTCTGAAACGTTTTGCGTAGTTGATATGGTTTTCCGTTTCTTCGACGATTTTCGCCATAACTTCAACCGTCTTGACGGGATACTTACCCGCTGCCGATTCGCCCGAAAGCATAACGGCGCTCGTTCCGTCATAAACGGCGTTTGCTACGTCCGAAATCTCCGCACGGGTAGGGCGGGGGTTGGTTATCATCGATTCGAGCATTTCGGTTGCGGTGATAACGCGCTTTCCGAGCATTCTGCATTTTTCGATGATATATTTCTGAATGGCGGGAAGCTCTGCAAAAGGCACTTCGACGCCGAGGTCTCCGCGGCCTATCATAATGCCCTCGCACGCCTCGCAAATCTCTTCGATATTGTCAATGCCGGCTTGGTTTTCGATTTTGGCGATTACGTCGATATTCTCTCCGCCGTTTTCGATGAGGAAGTTTTTAAGATCGACTAAGTCTTGCTTTCTCGAAACGAAAGACGCCGCAATGAAGTCTACGTCGTTTTCGATGCCGAAAAGTATATCCTTTTTGTCTTGCTCTGAAAGATAAATCTGGTTGAGGGTTTTCCCGGGGAAGCTCATACTTTTTCTGTCCGAAATTTCGCCGCCCGTAACCACTTTACAAACAGCGTCGGTGTCGGTTAAAGATATGACTTTGAAAATAACAAGCCCGTTGTTGACTAAGATTGTGTCGCCCTCCGATAAATCGTTGCAAAGACCTTTATAGTTGACAGAAACGATATGCTCGTTTCCTACGACGTCGTTTGTCGTGAAAGTAAAGTCGTCGCCGTCGTGCAAGAAAACCTTGCCGTTTTCAAAGGTTTTGACTCTGTATTCGGGTCCTTTCGTATCGAGCATGATGGCGATAGGGTAGTTGAGACTCTCTCTGACGCGCTTTATCATATCGAGCTTTTGCTTGTGCTCGGCATGCGTACCGTGCGAGAAATTGAGCCTCGCAACGTTAAGCCCCGCTTTACACATCGCGGTAAAAACTTTTTCGTCGCTCGAAGAAGGACCTATAGTACAAATGATTTTTGTTTTTCTCATAAAAAATACTCCTCCTTGAAAGAGTGAAAGGTGCATATCGATTGTTTTGATATGTCGATAAAAAACTAAAATAAAACAAGTTTTTATCGGCTGCCGAAATACTTTCGTTAAGGTTTGATGTAAACCATAATGCTAAAAAGTTTTTTTTGCAATAAATATATTGCTTATATAACTTTTTGGTGATAAGCATTTCTCAAAGCGTTGCTTTTTCGATAGGGACGGCTGATATATCGAAACAGTCGAAAGAATGCACAACTTATTCCATTATAACTATATCACAATGTGAGCCTTTTTGCAAAAGAAATAACTCTTTTTTTAGATAGTAATATTTTTTTTATTAATGTCGGTTTATCTTAATTATAATCTCGAAATAACACCCTTTTTTACGCAAAAAACTTCATTTTATATGAAGATATGGCAAAAAACAGAAAGTATTTGCAATACGATTTCGCGTTTAACATATATAATAATTTTATATGCATATAGAAAATAAATGCATAACAAAGTATTAAGGAGAGAAATATGAGAAAAGTTTTAGCGATTATCTTGTCGGTATTGCTTCTTTGTTCGTCTCTTGTCGGACTTTCCGCTTGCGGCAACAACGACGACCCGAATACCTTCACATGGCTTATTGAGAATCCGGAGGACGCTTCGTACTATTCCGATTACAACCAAAACCCCGTTGCGATCTACACTCAGCACAACCAGCAATATGCAGGCGTTGATATTAAGATCGAATATAAGCAGCTCGTTATCGGTTCCGAAAAGGATCAATATACGACGATGATCTCGACGGGCGAATATTACGACGTTATGGGAACAAGCTTTGCGCCTTTTGCGGTATCGACGTTACACGAAATGGGAATAGCGCTCGATATAACGGAATACGTAGAAAAGTGGATGCCCAACTATATGAAGATAGTAAATTCAAACGACGAACTCTACCGTGCTGCATATACCGTTAACGAAAACGGCGAAAAGAGAATGTACGCACTTTGGGGCTGCACGGACGAAGCGCAATATAACTTCGAGGGCTTTTGCTATAGAAGAGACTGGATAGTTAAATACGGTGTCAACCCCTCGACGGGTGAAGCTTTCACAAGCACTATGAACGAAGACGGTACGATGACCGACAACGTAATGTTCCCGTCTTGGTATTCCGACAGTAAGTATGCGGTAGAGTATAGAGCAAACCACCCCGAATGGGACGGAACCGATCCCGTATTTATTTCCGACTGGGAGTGGATGTTTGGAATTTTCGATAAAGCAAGAGCGGATTTGGGAATCACCGATAAGGGTTATGATATATCTATTTCGTATGTAGGATATTCCGAAACGGGCGATTTGTTCTCGGCTTTCGGCGGCGGAGCTGCAATGTGGAGCTATAACTATTTGACGGGCGAAGTAGAATTCAACGCTACATCCGAGTCTATGAAGTCCTACTTAGAGTGCATGAACACTTGGTATAACAACGGCTGGCTTGACAAGAAGTTCGCAGAGCGTTCTTCCGATATGTTCTATGATATCGACCACGTAGGCAGAACTAACGGTTATGTCGGAATGTGGCAGGGAACTCGTTCTGACTTAAGCAGACAGCTTGAATCTTCCGAATATCCTTACACCGAAGGTATCTATGTTTCGGGAGCAAAACAGCCTATCAACGATATTTACGGAGCTGAAAGCACGAAGGGCCACGAGTCTTATTCGAGCTATCAATATGAAGCTCCGACGGTATCCTATATAATCACGGACGCTGCGAAAGATAAGAACTTGGAAGCGCTTTTCACATATCTTGACACGTTCTACGATACGAGCAATGAAAACTATATCACGAGTAACTACGGACTTACCAAAGAACAGTACGAATCTATCGAAGAGTATCAAGAAAAGGTAAACGGACAGACTTTCCAAGAAAGATGGGGCGTCGATTGCGATTCTTATACGGTTATTGAAAAAGACGGACATAAGTTCTATAAATTCAACGACCAATTCCTTGCAGATTCTTCTTTGAGAAACGCCGCTATCGGAAACAGAATATTCCATTACGGCATTTTGTCCGAGTCAAATAATATAACGTCTATCGAATACGACGCTGCGGTAAATCAATGGGGTGCATATCCGAATAAGGGCTGGATTTCTAAATCCGTTCAAGCGCTTTTGTCGAGCGAACAAGCCGACCTTTATGCAAAGACAAGAACCAAGATCAACGACAAAATGGCTGTCGAGATTCCGAAGTTCATCAACGGCAAGTATGATTTAAACGGCGCAGATTGGGATACTTATTGCAAGACCATCAACAAATTGGGAGCAAAGAAAGTTACCGACGCGTTCCAAGGCGTATACGATTCCTTTAAGTAAGATTAGTTTTTCGAGTGAGTAACGTCGAAACATAGTAACGAAATCAAAAAACGCGGTTTGAAAAATCATTCCGCGTTTTTATATGGCTTTTTACGATTTAGTTTTTCGATATAAGCATAGCGCTTTCGCGTTTTGATATTTATCCGAATTCATATCTATTAAAAATCGAAAGCATTAAAAAATGCTTTTAGCGAAATGTCGATTTTATTGTTGGAAGCAGAAACAAAAACCAAAGATTTGTATGTACTAAAACGGCATTTACCTATTGAACGAATCGCTTTTTTGGTATATAATATAAGAAATCGAAAGGGCGTAAAGCTCTTGAGAAAAGGAGAATTGAGAATGATGAAAAAAGTATTGTCAGTTGTTTTGTCGGTATTGCTTCTTTGTTTGTCGCTCGTCGGACTTTCCGCTTGCGGCAATGAGGGAGACGAAAATACGTTTACGTTTCTTATAGATTCACCCGAGGATGCGACGTATTATTCCGACTACAACCAAAATCCCGTAGCGATCTACACTCAGCACAACCAGCAATATGCAGGCGTTGATATTAAGATCGAATATAAGCAGCTTATAAACGGCTCGCAGAGAGACCAATATACGACGATGATTTCGACGGGCGAATACTACGACGTTATGGGGACGAGTTATTCCCCGTATTCTGCGGCGGCTTTGAACGAAATGGGCATTGCGCTTGAGCTTACCGAATACGTCGAAAAGTGGATGCCTAATTATATGAAGATTTTGAGCGGAAACGAAAATCTTCAAAAAGTAGCTTATGTCGTTGACGAAAACGGTGAGAAGCATATGTACGCTCTTTGGGGCTGTACCGACACGGCTCAGTATAACTGGGAGGGCTTTTGCTACAGAAGAGACTGGATCGTTAAGTACGGCGTCAATCCGTCAACAGGCGAAGCGTTCACTGGCGGATATACCGCAGAACGTGACGCAGAGGGCAAGAACGACGGAGCTTCTTGGGTGGACGACGTCAAGTTTCCGTCTTGGTATTCCGACAATAAGTACGCTGTCGAATATAGAGCCAATCACCCCGAATGGGACGGAAGCGATCCCGTATTCATTTCCGACTGGGAATGGATGTTCGAGATTTTCGACAAAGCAAGAACGGACTTAGGTGTTTTCGATAAGGGATACGACATATCTATTTATTACGTAGGATATATGGCAACGGGCGATTTGTTCTCGGCTTTCGGCGGCGGCTCTCCGATGTGGAGCTATAACCCTCATACTGGAAACGTAGAGTTCAACGCAACGAGTGAGTCTATGCAGTCATACTTGGAATGCCTCAACACTTGGTATGAAAAGGGTTGGCTCGATAAAGCTTTTGCAGAGCATTCTTCCGACATGTTCTATCAGATCGATACCGCAAAGGTATATAACGGCTACATCGGAATGTGGCAGGGTGGACGTTCTACTTTGGCGGAACAGCTCGAAGAAATAGAGAATGCTCCTTGTACGGAAAATATCTATGTAGCGGGCGCAAAGCAGCCTATCAACGACTTATACGGAGTTGAAAGCACAAAGGGTAAAGAGCCTTATTCGAAGTTTGCTATGGAAAGCGTTACGACGGCAATCATCGTTACGGAAGCTGCAAAGGATAAGAACTTAGAAGCGCTCTTTACTTATCTCGATTCGTTCTACGATACGAGCAATGAAAACTATATCACGAGTAACTACGGACTTACCAAAGAACAGTACGAATCTATCGAAGAGTATCAAGAAAAGGTAAACGGACAAACCTTCCAGGAAAGATTCGGAATCCAAGACGGCAGCTATACAACCTATGAAAAAGACGGTATGACCGTCTATAAACCTGTCGACGCTCGTCTTTACGACAGCTCCTTAGGAAACGCTTCGAAAGGTAACAGAATGTTCAGATACGCAATCATCGCCGAATGCGACGAGTTGACGGCAAACATCTATGATTCCGTAGTAAATCAATGGGAAGCATACCCCAATAAGGGCTATATCCAAGGCTCGATAACCTCGCTTCTTACGACGGAACAGGCTGATGCGTACTCCAAGACCAACAGCAAAATCAACGATAAAATGTCGGTTGAAATTCCGAAGTTCATCAACGGAACGTATGATATATACGGTGCCGATTGGGATACGTTCTGCAAGACTATAAACAAGATGGGACATTCTAAGATTACGGGTTACTTGCAAGCAATCTACGATTCTTTTAAGTAAGATTCTTTTTTTCGAAAATATGTTTTTCAAGAAAAAACATTGATTGTCAAGCAAAATGTTTTCAAATTCTTTTTTGAAAAATAATTGCGATACGTTTTTTGCTGTGATAAAAAGCAATAGGCAAAGATAAACATAAAGAAAAAATAATAAACATGAAAACGCGACTTTTTTAAGCCGCGTTTTTTATGTCGTATGGAATTTTTTTTAAAATCTATTTTGAAGACAAGTGGCGTTTGCGAGTTTCCGCATTTTGCTTTATTGTAATTTGATAATATAATTTACGAAAAGTATTCAAAGACATAATTGCAAAATAAAAAAATACGTGCATTTATATCAAAAAAGAAATATAATATCGATTTTTTGTTGTTTTTATGATATGGATGGTGGAAAAGATGTTTACTACAATTCGATTTGTACCCTATAGTGGCTTTAATAAAAGAGGCTAAATGTTTCTTGAAAGGGAAAGGAGAATTTACGATGATGAAAAAAATAATTGCGGTCGTATTGTCGGTGTTACTTCTTTGTTTGTCGCTTGCAGTGCTATCTTCTTGCAGCGATAAAGAGGACGAGAATACATTCACGTGGCTTATTGAAAACTCGGAGGATACGACGTATTATTCCGATTACAACCAAAACCCCGTAGCGATTTTCGCTCAACACAACCAGCAATATGCCGGCGTAGACGTCACGATCGATTACAAACAGCTTGTTAAAGGCTCTGAAAAGGATCAATATACGACTATGGTATCGACGGGCGAATACTACGACGTTATGGGTACGAGCTTCGCGCCTTATTCGCCTCTTGCGATGTACGATATGGGAATCGTTATGGATATAACGGAATACGTCGAAAACTATATGCCTAACTATATGAAGCTTATCGAAGAAAACGATGCGCTTCATCAGGTTGCGTATTGTAAAGACGCAGACGGCAATAAGATTATTTTGCAGCTATACGGCGTTAGCGACATCCCGGGATATAATTTCTGCGGCTATTGTTATCGTCGCGATTGGTTGGTAAAATACGGCGTAAATCCGTCAACAGGCGAAGCGTTCACGGGCGGATATACCGCAGAACGCGATGCCGAAGGCAATAACGATCCTTCTTCTTGGACGGACAACGTTATGTTTCCGTCTTGGTACTCGGATAGTAAGTATGTTACGGAATATAAAGCTAACCATCCCGAATGGGACGGAAGCGAGCCTATCTTCATTTCCGATTGGGAGTGGATGTTCGAGATTTTTGATAAAGCAAGAGAGGCTTTGGGTGTCTTCGATCAAGGTTACGATATATCGATTTCATATACAGGATATATGTTTATGGGGAATTTGTACTCTTCTTTCGGCGGCGGAGCTCCTACTTGGAGTTATAACAAAGAAAACGGTGAAGTTGAATTCAACGCAACGAGTGATTCGATGAAAGCCTACTTGGAATGCCTCAATACTTGGTATGAAAAGGGCTGGCTCGATAACGCGTTTGCAGAACACGCTTCCGATATGTTCTATAAGATCGATACGACAAAGGTATATGGCGGTTATGTCGGAATGTGGCTTGGAAATCGCTCGACGTTGGCTCATCAGCTCGAGGAAAAAGATATTTATCCCGCGACCGAAGATATTTTTGTTGCAGGTGCGCCGTATCCCATTAACGATATTTACGGAAACGAAGATTGCAAAGGAAGCGAACCTGATGCGATGTATCAGTTCGAATGCACGGTTACTTCGATCGTCGTAACGGAAAGTGCAAAGGATAAAAACTTGGAAGCGCTCTTTACCTATCTCGATACTTTCTATGATCCGGATCACCCAAACTATATCGCAAAGAATTACGGGCTGACGAAAGAGCAATATGAGTTTATCGAAGAGTATCAAGAAAAAATTGACGGACAGACTTTCCAGGAAAGATTCGGCATAAACGAAGACTCTTATACTATAACGGAAAAGGACGGTCATAGATACTTTGTTTTCTCGGAAACGCTTTTTAATGATCCTAATTTAAGAAACGCCGCAATCGGCAACAGATTGAATAGTTACTCGATTGCCTCCGAAAATACGAATATGTCCGATTGGGAATATCATTCCGTTGCGGAAATGTGGGATAAATATATAAACACCGCATATATTCAAGACTCGTTTACGGATCTTCTTTCAACGGAAAAGAGTGCTGCATATTCTAAGATAAGTACTAAGGTCAATGAAAAAATGTCTGTCGAGCTTCCGAAATTTATCAACGGCACATATGATGTGAATAGCGCCGATTGGGATACTTACGTTAAGACCATCAACAAAATGGGACATGAAAAGATAACGGGCTATTTGCAAGAAGTTTATGATTCGCTCAACTAAAAAATCAGAAAGTTTGCGGTTCTGAGAATCTTTATCGCAAAACTCCCTATAAAAAACAAGGCAAGATCTTGCCTTGTTTTTATATTGTGCTAGGGGAATTATACTATTAAGTGCAACTCTTATGGAGAAAAAAGTTAAATAGTGTAATTGCAACGATAGTTATGTGCCGATTTTTCGAAATTGATAAAAACATAATAAAAAGGAGAGCTTCCCCAAAGTTCTCCTATAAGTAATATTCATTGTGCGATTGCGACGATTATCAAGCTTTTGCTTTTTCGAGCTTGAAAAGCTCTTCCGTTGCAAGACGCGTTTTCGCAACGACGTCGCCGCAGTTTTTCGGGAAACAATAATACATTTCCTTGCCGTTTCCTATGCAAATCATATCGCCTATTTCGTACCAATAATAGTCTGAATAGAGGGAATAGGAGCTTGCCGGCTTTTGGGAATAGTTTATCTTTCCGTCGCATCCGACAAGGTTGAAACCGCTCTTGTCGTGCGTAAGAACGCCGCTACCGACTTTGCAAATCGAATCGGTGTTGACGAGCATATAAATATCTACGTCGGCTTTTAGAAAGTATGTTCCCGAAAGCAATTCTTCCTTGACGCATTGCCTTTCCCACGAATACCAGTCGGGAATGTGGTCATATTCCGTTTCGCCCTCTATGGCTTTCAAAAAGCCGTATTCTGTAAGCTCATAAGTCTTTCCGCACGCGTTGCACTTTACCGTCGTGTCGCTACCCACCATAAAGCCCTCTTTGCCGCAATGCGGGCATTTATATAAAACTCTGTTGAGACCTTCGGCTCTGAACGGCTCGTCGATTTTGACATTGTTTTCTTGCTGCCAGCGGAAGTTGTCGAACGTGAATTCTTCTTTGAGTCTTTCGTTTATTTCCGAAACGCTCGCTTTTTCAAGATCTTCGGGAGAAAAGATATAGCTTATGTCTGCTGATACGTTGACTTTTCTAAGCTTTAAGTTATTATAAAGCGGATCTCTCGAAAACGCGCCGTAGGTTTTTACCATAACGACAGGCACTTTCATAAGTTTAAGGCATTTGCCTACACCCTCGGGAAGAGGGGTTGCCGTCCCGTCGAAAGAATAGCTTGCTTCGGGATACATAAGTATCGAGCTTTTAAGCGTTTTAAGGCAATAATGTATGTTTTTAACGAGGTTTATGTCGGAGATGAACTTGTTTGTCGGAACGCAGCCTAAGTTCCTCATAAGCCAATATTTGCCTACGAAACCGTCGTAGGTGCAAACTATGTTTAATGGCCTTGGGTAAAAAACCGAAGTCGCGATTTTAAGGTCGATAAAAGAGGAGTGGTTCATAAGAATTATGCAAGGCTCGTCGTCGGCAAGCTTTTCCATTCCGAATTCTCTATAAGAAAAATTCGTCGCTTTAAGGTCTGCAAAAGACACTACCTTAAGAAGCGTTCTAAATAAAATATTCGGCTTTTTCGGTACGAATAAGTCGTTTTTCGCTAACGCTAAAACCTCCTCGAGGCTCTTTTCGCTTTTTTTGATTTTCATTATTTTCTCCTAAATATCCCTTTATTATAGTGCGTCGAAACATTAAGAAGTTTCTGTAAAACGAACAATTTGCCGACTTTGTTCATTATATCATTAAACCGTGTTTCTTGCAAGAGAAAACGCATAAAAAGCACGATAATATAAAAATAAGGCCTTTTTCTTTCGACAAAATGCGTTTTTTCTTCAAAAAAAGTGTTTCGCAACCGATAGTTGCGGAAAATTCAAACTAAAATCGGTGGACTATCAAAGATGTAAATGCTAAAATACAGTCATAAAACAAGTCGCGGAAATGTCGTAGAAAAGTTTTAAGGAATATCTTTACGACGAACGTTTTCCGCAAAAGCGATTTAGTACTAAAAGCAAAGAAATAAATAGTTGAGGAGACAAGAAATGACAGTAGATATTGCCGACAGACTTGCGGCACTAAGAAAAGCTCACGGATATTCGCAAGAAGAGCTTGCGGACAAAATAGGCGTTTCGAGACAAGCCATCTCGAAGTGGGAAAGAACGGAATCGAGCCCCGATACCGATAACCTTATTGCGCTTGCGAACCTATACGGAGTGTCATTAGACGAACTTTTGGGAAGAGCGAAAGACGACTCGGGCGAGCAGGTTTTCGGAGAAGATTCGAAAATAAACACTTCGGAAAATTCCGACGAAGATTATATCGAGCTTGATTTGGATAATTTAGGCGATTCGATAAAAAACACTATTAAAAGCGAAATCAAGAAAGAATCGAAAAACGTAAATGTAAGCATAAACAAAAGAACCAATCTCGAGGATGTCGTCATTCCCGCAGTATCTATTGCAGCGCTTATTGCATATTTGATTCTCGGTTTCACGGTAGAGCGCGGTTGGGCTGTATACTGGACGCTGTTTATTCTTGTTCCGGTATTCGGTTCTCTTGCAGACGCTATAGATAGCCGCGACGCGGAAGATTTTTGCTTTCCCGCACTCGTAGCATTCATATACTTTTTCGGCGGAATGTATTGGGGACTATGGCATCCTTATTGGATAGAGTTTGTTACCGTTCCTATATATTATTTAACCGTCGAATTGATTAACAAAGCAATCAAAAAGAAAAAGAACAATGGCGAAATTGACGAAAACGACGATGAAGATGATGACGACGAAAACCATGTCGTCAGAATTATGAAAGGTAAAGGTAACGTCGTTATCACAAAGGGGAAAGGAGATAAATATGTCAGAGTCGATGTTCCCGGTGTAAAAATCGAAGTCGAAAAATCCGACGAAGATTGAGAAGGAAACTAAAATAATAACACCGCTTTTTTCAAGCGGTGTTGTTTTATGTTTAATAGTATTTAGAAAGTATAATACGGATTTTGTAAATTGATTTAGGAGCACGACTTCCAATTGATAAGATATACTAATTGTTGTCGTTTTCTAAGCTTTTTTCAATGCTCGCAAATGCCGATTCCAAAGAATCGTACTCTTTCTTGAATTCTTCGGATTCGAGCTGCTTTTTCAAAAACTCGTCGAACTTTAATAGCTTATCGAACTTATCCATATCTATTTCGTGCTTATTTCTTAAACAAAGATTCTCTTCCCGAAACGGTGCATTTTTCGATTATAGAAGAAATTTCTTCGATCGATTCTTTGCAGTCGTTTTCGATCCACCTAGAAACGATTGCCGAGCAACCGTTTAGGTAAAAATCCATCATATATCTTCTGTCGCTTTTGGGGACGTCGAATTTTTCGAGAATTGGGTCGAATACTTGATTGAACATTTTTCCGTAAGACGAAGCTACGTTGAATCTTTGCGGGTGCTTGATTGTCGCAAGGAATACGCGTTTGTGTTCCTTGACAAAATTAAGGTACGGCGAAAGATACTCCGGCGTTACGAGCATAAGCTCGCTTGTGTTTGCCGAAGCGATTTTTTCGACAAAAGCGTCTTCGTCGTTTTTGAAGTAGGACATAAAGACGTTCGACATATAATCCATGCTTTCTTCCAAAAGATCGTAGGTATTGTCGTAATGAAGATAAAACGTCGAGCGGTTTACGTTAGCTTCCGCGCAAACGTCCTTGACCGAAATGAAGTCGAGGTCCTTGTTTTCGAGAAGCTTAATAAGCGCTTCGTCCATTTTTTTTGCGGTATTAAAATATTTGCTTTCCGATTTATTCAAAAGACTTCTCCTTGTTTTTGAGTTCTTTTCTCTTTTTCAAAGAAATATATAACATAAAAATCGATGTCAACGCAATCAAAATGACGACTGCGGAGCCTGTCAGCGTATTCATCAAAAGTCTGAAATACTCGTCGTTTTGCGAAAAAGTAGTAATCATAGCCGTCTGGAGCGCAAAAAGAGACATCGCCGCGGTGTCGAAATTGATCGCTTTAGAAAAAGTAATCGCAAGCTTTCCGACTTTTCGATATTTTATCCCGTCGATAATAGCTTTCGTAAAGGTATAAAAAGTATGCGCCGCCGAAAGATAGATAACGTAGTCGGGATATATATACGACGAGTTGAGAAAAACTACTTGAACGACGATAGCAATAGCGGGAATGTTCACGAGAAAAAGAAGCATGGAGAGAAAACTCAGCCTTTTTGCAAGGAAAAGCTCGCCGTTTTCTTTCTTGGTCGCCTTGACGGAAAGAGAGAACAAAATCCCTTTGATGACGACCAAAACGAAGTAATATCCCGCGATCGTATAAAACCACGTCGAGGAATAAAGAGCCCCCGTAATAGCCTTAAACGCCATAAAGAGTAGGTTGATTACGCTGCCTTCCAAAAGCAACACGCTCGACTTGAACTCTACGTCGCTGTTATATCGTTCGTAAAACTTCGTGCCTTTGATTTTGACGATAAGCTTATTGTCTTCAAATCCCGTTTTCGCGCTTTTATATAGCCTTATTGCCGCAAATACTATAACGACAAGTGAATATGCCGACAAAACGTAGGCGATATAGGATATCCACGAATCTTGATAACCGTTATAAAAAACGTAAAACAAAAACGCGAAGGATACTATGCAAACCGGCCACGCTAAGAAGCGTGGCGGCTCGAATGCTTTTCTTAAGTTTTTAAGAAAGGATTCCTTTCTCATTCGTTTTCTTCGCTGATTTCTTTAGCAAGCTCGATGATTTCGTAAGCGTATTTTTTCTTGCCGTTTTCAAGGATTCTTACATAAAGGGGATAGTTGATTGTCATAAGTCCCATTCCTACAAGTCCGATGATGATTCCTAAAACCATAGAAGCTGTTGTTCCTGCTCCTATAACCTTCATAGCAAGGCACATACCCGTTCCGAAAACGAGAGCTGCGATAACTCCGAATGTGTAGGTGAAAACCATAGCGGGCGTTTTAGCCTTTCTGTCGAGCTTTTTGAGTGCTACTACCTTGGAAGCTTTCTTGGGTGCGTATTCGTTTGCTACCTGTTCTGCATAAATTTTGTCTGTGTTCATTGTTTTTATTCTCCTTAAATTTTATTCTTTTTTCTTCGAGCGCGTTTGTTTTGTTTTCGCTCTTTACGTTACCTATTATATACTTTATTTTCGAAAATCACGAGACACCGAAAAGAAAAAGTGTTGAATTAAAGAACTTCTCGCACGACACGAATTCGGTTTTGTGTCGAATTGAGAAAAAATAGCGAAAATATACATTTTTTCGGTATGACACGCTCTCAAAAATATGGACGTTTTTTTTGTGTCCGTTGAAAGATGTGTCCGATAGAGCCTTAAAGTAGCCTTTCGATGGATACGTATTTCGATAATGCGTTGTTTTCATAAAGAAAAGATTTCTTGATAAGAATTGAAAAGATCAATGCGATTTTAAGTATATAGTATATTTTACGATTTTTATAAGGATATTTATTTAGTTTATAAAAAACCTCTTGCAAAGAAAAGTGTTTTGAGATATACTTAAAAACAAGGTGAATAATATGAAAAGTTTGAAGGAATTATATAAAATAGGAAGAGGCCCGTCGAGTTCGCATACGATAGGCCCCGAAAAAGCGGCAAAGCTTTTTATAAAAAAAACGCCTAAGGCGCATAGCTATAAGGTCGTATTATACGATTCTCTCGCAAAGACGGGAATAGGGCACGGAACGGACAGAGTTTTGCAAAAGACCTTCGATAAGCCGTGCGAGGTTGTTTTCGATTGCAAAGAAACGCGTCACCGTCATCCAAACGGAATGGATATGTACGCTCTTTCAAATACGGGCGACGTAATAATGTCTTGGCGCGTATATAGCGTCGGCGGCGGTGCGATAGAGATTGACGGTGAAGAGGCGTATGAGCCGAGCGAGATATATCCTCACAATTCTTTTGAAGAGATAAGGCAATATTGCGAAAAAGAGGGGATTACGCTTCCGCGATACGTCGAACGCTTCGAGGGCGAAGAGATTAGGGAATATCTCAAAACAGTTTGGGCGCAAATGGAGCAATCGATTGATGATGGCTTAAAAGCAAGCGGAGTTTTGCCCGGCGGCTTAAACACCGAAAGGAGAGCAAAGATTCTCATTTCGCAAAGCAATCCCAACGAGAACGAACGAACGAGGGAAAATAGGCTCATTTGCGCTTACGCTTTTGCCGTAAGCGAGCAAAACGCCGCAGGCGAAAGTATCGTCACCGCGCCTACTTGCGGTGCGTCGGGTATTCTTCCCGCGGTGTTAAGATACGAAAAAGAGCTGCATAATTTCTCTGAGGACAATATCATAGACGCTCTTGAAACGGCGGGAATAATAGGCAATATCGTCAAGACAAACGCGTCGATAAGCGGAGCCGAATGCGGTTGCCAAGCCGAGTGCGGAACGGCTTGCTCTATGGCGGCGGCAGCTTGCGCGGAGCTTTTCAAAATGGATTTCGACCAAATAGAATTCTGCGCCGAAATAGCAATGGAGCATCACTTGGGGCTTACTTGCGACCCCGTAGACGGCTTGGTGCAGATCCCGTGCATAGAAAGAAACGCCGTTGCGGCAATGAGGGCGATAAATTCCGCTACGCTCGCCACTTTCCTTTCGACCTCTCGACAAATATCTTTCGACGCCGTCGTCGAAACGATGTATTTGACGGGCAAAGACATAAACGTCAGATATAGAGAAACATCCGACGGCGGACTGGCGAGAAGCTATAGCCATTCGAGACTTAAACGAAACGGCAAGATTATCCGATAAAAGAAGCGGAAATCGAGCAAAAACCGATATTATAATCATCTTTTCATTAAACGAAAAGATAGATTGATTTTTATTATCGACTTTTAGTAAAAACCTATAATCGAAAGAATGTGTAGTTTTAAGGATAAAAAACTATAAATATAAATACGCCTCAAAAAGGCTTAATAACCAAAGAAAATAATGAACAAAAACGATTACATAGAGCTTAATATAGATTCATACGGCGACAAGGGCGAGGGTGTCGGAAGATACGACGGTCTTGCCGTTTTCGTACCCTTTGCGATAGTGGGCGAAAGGGTGAAAGCAAAGATAATACTTTCGAAAAAGAGCTATGCGGTCGGAAAGCTTGTTGAGGTAATAAAAAGCTCTCCCGAAAGAGTAGAGCCTAAATGTCCGTATTTCACGAAATGCGGCGGCTGTCAGCTTATGCATATGTCAAGCCGCGAGCAAGCGTCGCTTAAAGAGAAAAAAGTATCCGACGCGATGAAAAGAATAGGTAAAATCGAAACGGAAACAGACAAAGTATTTAGCGGCAAAAACGTCGAAAGATATAGAAACAAGCTCCAAATGCCCTTGCAAGGGACGGTTGACGGACTTCAAGGCGGTTTTTACGCACCCTTTTCTCATAGGCTCATTCCGATAGAGGATTGCCTTATTCAAAATGAAAGGTCGATTGAAGTATTTAAGAAGCTAAAAGAATATGCCGACGAAAACGGCGTTTGTGGCTATAACGAAGAAAGCCATACGGGACTTTTGCGACATCTTGTTTTGAGAAGCTCCGAAAGCGGAATTATGATAACGGTAGTAATAAACGGCAATAAGCTTCCGCATATAGAAAAGCTTGTCGAAAAGCTTGAAGCGTTAAATGTGCCGTTCGGACTATATCTAAACGAAAACAAGGAAAGAACGAACGTTGTTTTCGGCAAACGCTTTATATATATTTGCGGCTTGAAAGAGTTGTCGTTTATAGACGACGGAATAAAATATTCCGTTTTGCCGCAGTCCTTTTTGCAAGTCAACGACGAGGTAAAGGATAAATTATATGAAGATAGCCTTGAAAAAGCTCGAATAGATAAAGATACCGTCGTTATTAACGCATATTCGGGCGCGGGGCTTTTGACTGCGAAGCTTGCAAAATACGCAAAGTCCGCGATAGGCGTCGAGATAGTCAAGGAGGCTACCGAGAACGCCGATAAGCTCAAAAAAGAAAACGGAATAAGCAATATGGAAAATATCACGGGCGATTGCGCCGTCGAGATTCCGAAGCTTATCAAAAATATCGGCGAAGAAAAAACGGTGCTTTTCCTCGATCCGCCGAGAAAAGGCGTTGACGAAAAAGTTCTTGACGCGGTTCTTGAAGCAATGCCCGAAAAGATAGTTTATATCTCTTGCAACCCCGCCACCTTAGCGCGAGACCTATCTATTTTGTCGCAAAAATACGACGTTGTCTCTGTTTCGCCCTACGACATGTTCCCTCAAACTTCCCATGTAGAAACACTCGCCGTTTTGTCGAGTAAAGAAGCAAAACGATAAAACCGTTTAATTGTTTTTCTTTAAAGACGGTTTGGCTTTCTTTCGAAAACAGAGAGAAGTTTAGTAAATATTTATATAAAAGTCATTAACTGCGATTGCATATGCAACCGCGGTTTTTTTATATAAAAACGGACGACGGAAAATAGAGTATAGGTAATTTATTTACTTTGCTTAGATATAAATTTGGTATTGTAGCTTTTTTAAAGTAATATAAAGCTTTATCGGTTAAATAAGAAAACGAAGGAGATATAATGGGGAATAAAAGATATCATACTACAAGCAAAGATTATGCTAAATAAACAAAAGAGATGTCTTTCAGACTCAATTGCGAGACTATCAATGGATAAGTCTATAAGAAGAGGTAAAGTATAACGCATAAAAAAGTATAAGCAAAAAGCGTTATAAAATAGTATTAAGGCGTCGGAGATCGTCCAACGCCTTAATACTAGATAGGTATTTTTAGGTAGTAAGTAGCAAATTAATAACAAAAATAATTCTTTGTTCGTTATTATCTTAACAAATCAAAATGGCTTTGTCAAGTGGTATCTGAAATTTTTTATTACTTACAGCGGTAAATAGATAAATAAAATCGATAAAAACGAATCAAAAACAAACATTGTCTTTGCAATGCGATAATAAATTCGATTTTGTCGGGAAAAAGAATTGCCGCTTTTAGCTATGTTTTCTCTTATATTTCGAATAAATAACTTTGACGACGATAAGAAGCGCAATAACTGCGATGAGAACGCCGATAAGAATAAGCGCCGTCGTCGTGGACTTTGTCTGAGCGTCGTAAGTTATTTCTGAGCTCTTGACGTAGCCCATAATGCCGTTTCCGTCGCTTGTGATTTCGCGGATGAAGATATAATCTCCCGCCGATTTATCGAGTATTTCGACCTTGGTCTTGTCGGGAAGCGTCTTTCCGAGTTTGGTTTCGCCAAGGTCTGCGTAAACTTCTACGTAGCCGTGAAGAAGCTCCGCGTTGATTTTTCCGTATTCGATTTCGGGCGCGTAAACTTCTGCGTTTTCGACGGTGTTATATCTCGGGATATATCCGTAAACCGTTTCGCCTTTTTCGTTCTGATAAGAAACGTAGTACCAATAAAGTCCCGACGGGGAGAGGAAGTCGGCTGCTCTATCGATAATAGCAAGCTCGGTGTCTTTTTTAAGCTGCGTTATTGAATAGAGCGGCTTCAAGTCGTAGGTTGTTATTAGGGGATATTTATATAGATATACGTTTTCGTGCAAAGCAACGCCGTATTGATAAGGAACTTCCGTGTTGCGATCGTCAATCGTAACGCTTTCTGCATCCATAAAGCCCGCCGCGTTGTTATAGATGACGTAAAGATACTTTCCGTCTTCCGTTTTGCCCGCAACGATAAGCTGTTCGCCGCTTGAGAGCTTTCTTGCTCTCGTGAAAGAATAGTTGACGGGATAAAGCTCGTCGTCGGGGTTTAGGGGATAGATAAGTCTGTTGCCGTCCGAGGATATCGTTCCGATAGCAACTTCTCTGTCTTCCTTGCCGTCGAAGATGTTCTTAGGAATCTCGAGGTCGTAATAATACGCGACGTTTAGGTCTTTGAACTCGTATTTTTCCATAATGAACGCGCGATGTTCGTTTTCTGCGAGGAAGTAGATGTGCTTGTTTTTCGCGTCAAACGTCATACGAGAAAGCTTCGCTGTTTTATCCGTAACGATTTTTATGCTTCCGCCGTCGATATATTTGTCGCCGTCCTTAATGAACTTGAAGATATAGTTTTCGCCGACGAACTCGCATAGCGCGTAAACGCTTCCGTCAAAGTCCGAAACGACGTCTTTAACGATATAGGACGAGCTTTTTCCGACGTTTAGGCTTGCCACTTTAGAGAAAGTTTCCGTGTCGAATACGCTTATTATGTTGCCCGAAATGAAGTATGCTCTTTCGTATTTGTCGTCGATAGCAAAGGAATACTTATTCGAAACGCCGTTTTTAACGACCTTGAAAGAGTTGTCTGAAGTGTCGAGCTTTGCGAGTCTGTTTCCGTCAACGACGTATACGTCGTCAGAAACGTCTGAAGCGTATATGCTCGTTATGCTCTTAAATGACGACGCGTCGTTTTTGGTGTATTCGTCCAAAAGATCGAATGTCGAAGAATACTTCAAAACCTTCGTTGCCGTTGCAACGAATATATTGCCGTAATAATCTACTCCTACGGAAAGGGGAGAAAGGACGTTGTCTTTCGAGTCTTTGACGGTGAAAGAATAGTTGTTTCCGCTGTCCGTTCGAATGGAAACTCTCATATTGAGAGAGTCTGCGAAATACGTTTTGCCGTCGGAATAAACCAAGTCGGTCGGCGTATTGAACGCGCCCTCGTCGGCAGAGAAAGATGCGATTGCAAAGTATGAAGACAAAAGCACGTTTTGCGAAACTGAGAAGCCTTTGATTGCAAGCGCGCCTTTGCCGTCCAAGATATAGACGGTTTTCGTGTTAGATTTTGAATAAGCTATGGAAACGGGGTTTTTGATGTTTCCCGAATATGACGGATCGGACGAAACGGAGAGTGCCAAAGAAAAGTCGGGTGAGGAAGAGAGGTTGCCGACAAAGCATCCGTTTTGGTTGATTATGAAAAGCTTTTCTCCGTTATAGCAAAAATCCGTTATGCCGCCCGAGGGCAAGCTTGTCATTTCGGTCTTTTTGCCCGAGGTGAGATTGATTGCGGAAATCATCGAAATACCCATACTTGTCTGATATGCCAAGATGTAATCTTTCGATGCGGTAATCATCGTTGCGGAAGAAAACGCCGTTCCCGTCGTGAATTCTTCGTCTTGCGTCAACGTGTCGCCGTCGATTTTATAGCGAATGGCTTTTCTCGTGAACGAGCCTATAAGGCAATATAAATTCGTTCCGTCGGTAGCGATGTCATAAACGATAACGTCCGAAAGAGCGATGATAGCCTCTTCGGTTATTGTCGAAACGGAGTAGATATAAGTCTGTTCTTCCTCTTCGTTATAGTCAAGCACCAAGATTTTATTGCCGATGATTTCTACGTCTCTCGGGTCGTTAAAGGTTTTTTCGAACAAGAACGAACCGCCCGACGAAAAGACGAGAAGTCTTCCCGGATCGTTTTCGAGACGGTTTTCGATAACGGCGAAATACTTATCGCTCGTTGCGATCATATAAGGACGGTTGAATTCGAAATAGCGAATTTCCGAATAATTCTCCGCATATGCGTCGAGATAGCCCATTTTATTTACTATTGCGGACGGGTTGACCTTTTCGTCGCTTTCTTTTGCGTAAGCGACTGTCGGCACGCAGAATGCCTGCAATAAAAGTATAACGGCAAGTATACGCACGATAGCTTTTTTCATAACTTCTTTTCTTCCTCCGAAAAGTCCGAATGTAAAGACCGACATGCGAAAAAACCGCATACGGGCATATACTATAGTAAAGCATAAATGCGGAAAAAAGTCAATGCGAGAGGCTCATTTATCCTTGCTCTTTACGGAAAAGAGCAAAAAAGTAAGCAGAAAGACGGGTATTGCGATAAATACAAAAAGAAGCGTTTGAACGGACGCGGGCAAAGAATTTTCCGAAAAAGTCGGATTTTCGTCGTTTTTTTCGCTTTCGGGTGCGATTTCTTGCGGTTTTTCGGTGTTAATTAAATGCTTGGGGATTTCGAAATACTCAAACGCCGCAGTAGATATATAACCCGTTTCGTTGCCGAAAACGCAAAACGCCACGGAGGGGTTTTCTGTTGTTCCGTAAACGGAAACGCGCTGTCCCGAAAGTATCGTCGAAACGGGGCTTTTGAGAAGCTTGTCGTTGTATAGAGCGGTGTTTTTTAATGCGGCGACGGTGATATTCGGGTATAGCGGATAGTTGACGCTTTTCTTTTCGACGTTGTCCTTTTCGATAAAGCCTGTCAGCTTGATATATCCGTTTTTCGTCGTTTGGTACGATACCTTATAATATACGTCCGCCTCTTCGAGTATTGCGACGTAATAATCGCTCGGCAAAATAAAGACGCTTTCGCTTGCGTCGAAAAGCGTGTCGGAATAAAAATATACGTTCTTTCCGACAAGAAGATATTCTTGCGCTGAAGTGGGAGCGGAGGAACTAAGCATAAATGATATTAAGATTAAGGATAAGCATTTTTTCAACATAATGAAATAATACGACTTGTCGTTTGTCGAATAATTTCCTTTTTTGTCGAATTTTTTTAACTTTTGTGAGAGAAAAACACACCGAATATATCTTGCAAAAAGTTATCTGATATAGTATACTAAAAACAGAATAGGGTAAAACTGCTTTTTGGATTGCAAAACGCATAAAGCAAAACAGCTTTTGACCGAAGGATAAAAAAAATATGCGCTATTTCAAAGAAACAATCAAATATATGTGGAAAAACCTTTTGTGGCTGATTCCGTATGCGATACTGCCGGCAGTTGCAATGGCGCTTTCGGGGAGCTTGGGCTCGTCGTTCACGTTCTTTTTCCGCTATAGCGATAAAGTATCGGCATATACGGTTTGGGATATATATAAGTTCTTCTCCGTTCTTTTTGCCGAAAATTGGCTGATAGGTCTTTCCGCTGTCATAGTAATAGGCTTTTTCATGTGCCTGTTGTTCGGAGCGATCGACCGTCATATGAAGGTAGGGAAGTTCTCATATAAGAATATGTTCTCGAGGCTCAACGAAACCGTTCTTGCGGTGTTCCCGACCTACTTTGTCATGTTCGGACTTTTGGAGCTTATCGCGCTTCTCAACTCGTCGCTAATATATATCTTCACGAAGAGCATAGGATTTAATTCGATATATATCGCAATCCCCATAACGATGGCGATGTACGCTTGCTTCTTCTTGACGCTCACGCAATTTATTTTGCTCATTCCCTCCGAGATAGTCGTAGGGTATCCGTTCAAGGACGCGGTAATAAACTCCATACGCCTTGTTTCGGGAAGCGGCGGAGCGATATTTGTGCAGCTAAGCTGCGTTATGCTCGGCGGATCGCTTATATCCGCGCTTTTCGATTTGATTTTCCCCGGGATCATGCCGATAAGATTTTTTGTCGATTTCATACTTTATATGGCGATTATGATTTTCACGACGTCGTATATGATGGTGTCGTACTTCATTCTTTCCAACGAGCCGAGGCGCGACGTTGACGAGAAGAAAAAATATTTGACTTAAAGGAGCTTGACATATGATGCTTCGTAACAGCGGAAAGGTCTTTGCGACCAACTTCCGCGTAACGTATAAATTGCTTTTATATAAATTCATCGTCGCGGTGCTTTTGGTTGCGATAGGAATAGCGATTTTTCTTCCCAACCTAACTCCCGTATGGGAGGATATGAAAGAGCTCGGCGTAATCGATATGACGAAAGAGGCGTTGAGTAATTTGTTCTCGCTTTCGACTCCTAACGACGAAATAAGAGCAACTCTTTCCGACGCGACGCAGCTTACGAACACCGTTCTTGCGGTGCATTCGGATAATTTGATGAGAAGCTATATAGGAATAGCCGTCATAATATTTCTTTCGTACTTTTTGACGAGAATTTCCGACTATCCCACAGCCGTTCTCATTCACGGCTATATGCAATATCAAGCGAAATTTTCTTTCTCGTCGGAGCTTATAGGAAAGTTCGTGTTATCCCTTAAATACGCATTGTTCTCTCTTTGCATATTGCTTCCCATCGATCTTGCAATAGCTTCCCTTTCGATGTTTATACTTTTGGGATTGGCGGGAACGCTTGCGATATTTGCTCCGATTCTCGCGTCGTTCGTGTTCTTTATGCTTTTTGCATTGAGACTTTCTTTCTCGTCCGTTTGGCTTCCTTGCATGGTTGCGGAGGAGATTGGCCCCGTCAAAGCGTTCAAGGAAAGCTTGCCCGTTTTGGGCGATCGCTTCGGAAGCATATATTCCGAATGCTTGATAATCGTCATTATGTGTATGACGTTAACGGTTGCGGTGGGAGTTGCGACTCTCGGAGCCGCTTTGCCGCTACTTTTTGTAGCTTTCACGGTATTTTATTCGTCGTTTGGCTTCGTAGCTTACTTCGGAGTCAAAGGAAAGAGATATTACGTTGACTATGAAACCATCGTAACGCCGAAAAAACTCAGAGATAAAGAGTTAAATTTCAAATACGATATGGGTGATTGATACCGAAACGATTTTCGAGGTGTTTATTATATGAAGTAATAAACGCCTCTTTGTTCTCAAAAAGCGATTTTCGTTTAACGAAAGAGAAATAAATAGGACTTTATTATGGATAGCGAAAATATATATAACAAAGAACAGACGGAAACAAAGCAATTCAAATGTCCGTCGTGCGGAAGCGACCTTGTGTTCGATCCCGAAACGCAAAAGCTCAAATGCCCTTATTGCGGAAAAGAGGTAGAGATAGAAGACGCTTGCAAAGTTTCCGAAAACAACTTTTTCGGAACGCTCGACGAATCGAGCTACAGCGACGACGTAGAAGTTTTCCGTTGCGACAATTGCGGCGCGCTTTCGGAAAAGACCTCGTCGGACATAGCGACGGAATGCCCTTATTGTCATAAAACCGTGGTGACGGAAGAAAAGGAGATAAAGGGCATAAAGCCTCACGGCGTAGTGCCTTTCAAAATCGACAAGGAAAAGGCTTCGAAGAACGTAAAGAAATGGCTCAAAGGCAGATTCTATGCCAACGGCAAGATGAAAAAAGCCGACTTTGATACTCTTTTGAAAGGCTATTACTATCCTTGCTGGACTTTCGACGCGAATACATATTCGACCTATAAAGGAAGAATAGGCAAGCACGTCACAAGAACTGTCGGAAGCGGCAAGAATAAGCATACCGTAACGGAGACTCGTTGGAGACATATAAGCGGCATGTACGAAGATTCTTTCGACGACATAGTAATATATTCGGGCAAAGACTTAGAGGGCGGACAGCTTAATAAAGTCATGGGCTTCGATACCAACGGCGCGGAGAAATACGATAAGTCGTATTTAGCGGGCTTTTCGGCTTTCCACTATACGAAAGACTTCGATACTTCGTGGAATGAGGCAAAAGGGGAGATAGACCAAAGACTTAGAAACGCCATTTTGTCGCAGTATAGCTACGACGTAGTCGATTACCTCAACGTAAAAACCGCCTATACCGACACCAAGTATAAATACGTCTTGCTTCCGTTCTATATCGGCGGATATACCTTCGGCGGAAAGAACTATAACGTCGTAGTCAACGGCGAAAACGGCAAAACGCGCGGCAAATTCCCCGTTTCGGTGCCGAAAGTCGTTATGACGGTGGTTTTGAGCCTACTTGCGATAGCGGGTATCGTATATTTGTTATACATAATGTAAAGACGTTTTGCGAATACATTTTTTTCGCAACCACGGGAAATGTATTGCAAAAGACGATGATTTGTGTTAAAATGTAAAATAAGACAAAAGCGGAAAGCTTTTGCCTTGTAGATAGAAATAATTCAAAAGGAGATAACAATGAAGAAATCTTTGAGAATTTTTGTCGCATTGGCTCTCGTTGCCGTATTGGCACTCGGGTGCTTCGCGGGCTGTGAGGCTAAGACCTTCGAACAAAAATACGGCATCACGATAAGCGACAAGACTGTTACTTATGACGGCAATGCTTACGGCGTAGAAATCGACGTAAACACGGAAGTACTTAAAGACAGGGAGTATACCGTCGAGTATAAGTATTCGAAAGACGGACAAGAGTTAGAGGGAACCTCGTTCAAAGACGCGGGCGTATACGACGTAGTCGCATCCGTTCTCGTTGCGGGCGAAGATACCCCTACGGAGCTTAAAGCAAAGCTCACGATAAATAAAGCAAACGTTGAGGTTGAACTCGGCAATTTCTTCTTGCGTCAGGGACAAGGTCTTTCCTCGATAGGAAAAGCGTCTTTGTCTGACGATACGGTTAAGCTTCAGGGAACCGACAAGGTCAAAGACTTAGGTAAAGTTTCTTATGAAGTATATAACGGCACCGAAAAGGTAACAGATCTTTCCGCATTGAAGCCCACCGCAAAAGAAACCGACGCGTTGACGGTTGTCATGGCGTTTGAAAACGAACCGACGAACTATAACTTCACGTTCAAGAACGGAAAATTATACGTTCTTTCTTCCGCTGACTATTCCGTTGCGGAGAGACTCAAAAAAGAGATCGCCAACGTTCCTACGAGCGAAACGATCAATACCTTCACTTATGACCAAATGCAGTCTTTCGTCGATACGGCGGACGACATCGTTTCGACATACCCCGGAACTTCCGCTATACAGAGACTTATGTCGGGAACGGTCAACGTAGAATCCATCTCGGGACTACTTAAGACCGCAAAAGAGCGTCTTTCGATGACCTATTCCGTTGACTTCGACCTCGACAGTTCGGTAGGCAAGGGATATATCATTGCGATAGAGCATACCGCAAACAATAGCAGAAGCAAAGACGATGACGACTTCCTTTCCGAACTCATGGGAACGAAGAACTCTTCGCTCACCGACGTCGAATATAAAGACATCATCTGCTTCGCGATTTATATCAAAGATTCCACGCAATATAAGCTCAACAGCGTTACGGTAAGAGGAAAGTCTTTCACGCCTACCACATGGTATAATGCCTCGAAGTATAATGAGGAGACAAATGATACGGTTGCTCTTCTCAAAGCAAAGACAGGAAAAACAACTCTTAGCGGCAACGAAATGATTTATCTTTTCGGAAACCCCAGAACAAAAGAATCTGTATTAAATAACAGCAGTAGTCTTGATGATAAATATAAAGATAACAAGGATAACAACGATAAAGACGATCAAGGTAAACCAATCAACTACAAGCATTGGTACGGTTCAAAGAACTACGGTGCGCTTTCCGGTTCTGTAATCAACGCTTCTGTACTCGGAGCATTGGACGGTTCCAACTCCATAACAATCATTCCTAACTACGTAAATCAATATAAGATTTCCGTAGGCGGTGAAGAAAGCAATACGTTCGTTGAGAAAATAACAGATACCACAAACACTTTTGCAGAAGTTCTTCCCAACGTACAAAAAGTTACGATCTCTTCTAAGGGTACCAACTACTTCAACGCAGGCACGCAGAGCGTTTCTACGTATATCTATCACGGCTTGATTCCTAACGGTTCCGTAGCTAAGATCACTATTCAGCCTAAGACCGGTTATGTTATCAGCGAAGTTGAAATCGGCGATACGACGGTTTCGGCAGATAAGTTCACGAGCAACGGTTATGAATATTCTTACGAATTTACCGTAACGGAAGATATGGTCAACACCAAAGGCGAACTTAATATCTACATCAAGCTCGTTGACAGCTATTCGTTGAAAGTTAAGATTAACAATCTCGAAGTAAAGAACTCTTCCAAGAACGGCGTATATACCGATAAGAATAAAACGGGTACGATTAAGCTTACTGGCGACGCAATCGTTACGACCGACGTTCCTACACTTTTGGGCGAAAAGTCTTTGACTATCGAAGTAACTCCTTCTACGAACTATGTTCTTGAATCGCTTGTTCTTAAAGGTAAAAAGTATAATCCCGAATCAACTAATACAGATAAGCTTGACGATAAAACATATAATCTCTTAACTGATCCGCAATTTAGCTACGTAAACGGCAAAATCTCTATTGACCTTTCGGCTGAAACCGAAGAGCTTCTTTGCACAAAAGATGTAACAATTGAAGCAACGTTCAAGGAAGTATATCCCATCAAGGTGACTTCTTCGAGAAACGGCGAAGCTTTGGAGACCGCTACAAAGGCAGGTAATTCCTATACGACGAAGTACGGCAAAGTAACCGTATACGACGTAGAGGACGAAGAGACCAATAACCTTTATAAGGGACAGCAATACTATATCGAAATCGAAAGCGCAACGGGTTATGTTCCGTCTAAGATCACTATCGGTGGAACGGTCTTTAACCTTTTGACTCAGGATGATAGTACGGTTGAATATAAGAGATACCAAGTAACTCAAGGCTCCGATATGTACGTTCTTTCGAAGAATGAAAATTCCTCGTCATATATAACTGAAAACGGTCTTGATAAGTTGAAGAGAGATGATACTGAAACTGGGAAGACAAGGTATTACCTCATCTGCTCGCCCTCTAAGGTTGCTGCAGGAGAGAACTTCGTTATCGATATCGAATTTGACGCATATTATTACCTCGACCTTGACGTAAGCTATGCTAACGGCACAGGAAACGAGGCAATCCTTGAAGCAACACTTCTTATTAAGGGAGTTGTAACAAGTAGCGGTCTTACTAATGATGAAAACACTATTACGAATCAAGATCCTATAGGTGGAGTTAAGTTTAGTTATCTCGAGTCTTCTGTTATTTATAAGGCAGAGGGAACGCTCTATGCATACTTCAACGATACATCGAAGAACAAGATTGGTTTGAAGATCGATCCTAAGAATAATTACACGCTCGAAGATCCTACGTGGCAATACGGAAAGAGCTCCAAAGAGACCAAGTCCAAGATGTCGGTAGACAAGACTTACTTCGAAGCTCTCGACGATACGATGCTCGGCGGAACCACCCCCGAAAAGGCAACGATAAAGCCCGGTGATTCCATAACCGTTTCTTTCGATTGCGACCCCGTAAGAAAAAACACATCTGAGAACTAATTCTAAATAATCAAAAATTATCGAAAAAATAGTAATTGATAATTGACAAAGTAGTTGCAAATTGATAATCTTAATAGTTATTGATGATAAACTTAGTAGTTACTATTTGACAATCTAAGCAGTGAATAATTGACAATATAGCTACCAATTGACAAAGCAGTTATTGATTTATAATATACTTGCCAATTGACAACGTGGTTACTAATTGGATAATCTAAATAGTTATCAATTAACAATGTGGTTACTAATTGACAATCAAAATGGTTATTGATTGGCAATGTAGTTGCCAATTAACAATGTAGGTAATAATTGATGATTAATATCGTTATTATTTGAACTTATGTCGTTATTGATTGATGATTATATTGTTAGTGATTAATAATTAATATTGTTAATTTCAAATACAACAAGAACCCAAGTATTCAAACTTGGGTTCTTGTTGTATTAAAAATGTTATATCAAAAATCCTCGTAGGGCGGTGGCTCTGCTGCCGCCGAATGCAACCACCATACTCAAATGAACGTTGGTAAATTGTGGTAGGGCGGGGGTTCTACTCCCGCCGCATAATATTTTTTATACTCTCTACACGTCGTAGGGCGGGGTAAATTGTGGTAGGACGGAGCAAATTGTGGTAGGGCGGGGGTTCTTACTCCCGCCGAAAAAAGGCTCCCATTGAAGGGAGCTGTCTGCGGAGCAGACTGAGGGATTGACAAATGTATAAGCGCAAATCTCGTTCTTAGGCATAATTTTTATATATTTTTCACATAATATATCAAACGTAAATCCTCACATAAAAACGCAAATACCTGTTATGAATTATTTTCAAAAAAACGACAACGGACGAAAAAATGCGTCTTGACGATTCGTGATTTTGGTGTTAAACTCTAATTGTAGATTAGAGTTTTAGGGGGATTTTATGAAAGAAGAACTGTTGTCTATCGGGAAAATGGCGGAGATAAACGGCGTAAGCATACCGACTTTGCGGCTATATGACAAAAACGGCTTGCTTGTGCCTGCGTATATCGACGAGGAGAGCGGTTATCGGTACTACACTTTGCAGCAAACGGCGCGGCTTGACATCATTGCGTATATGAAAGAGCTGGGTATGAGCTTAAGCGAGATAAGCCACATTCTCGAAAAGGAGGATATAACCCTTATCGAAGACATCTTAGCGCAGAAAAACGAGCAAATGCACGAACAGATGAGAAAGCTGAAAGAACGCCACGACGCCGTCGAACGCGCGATTGCGCAGATAGAGCGGTATCGCAAATCTCCGACGACGGGAACGACGTCTCTCGAATATATCGACAGGCGATATATCTGGTCGATACCGTGTCCCGTGAATTTTTACGAAAAGGACAGAAACAGCTACGAAGAAACGGTCATTGCGCTTAGAAAAGAGCTTTTGGCAAACGGTATTCCGCAAGTGCATAGCTATAACCTCGGTACGTCCATTTCGCAAGAGCGTTTCGAAAACGGAGAGTTTGTTGCCGAAAACGTCTTTATCTTTTCGGATAAACATTTATTGGAGCATTCGGGAACGGTTATGCTTTTAGACAGCGGAATGTATGCGTGCATATATCTTGACAATTACGACGACGAGATAAAGTACGGCAAGCAGCTCTTGGAGTTTTGTCGCAAGAACGGATATAAAATCTGCGGTGATTACATATGCGAAGAGCTTACGGAGTTTCATATATTCGACAGCACGAAGCGCAATATGTTTTTGAGATTGCAAGTTCCGATAAAGTTTTCATAAGTAAAATTTTTATTTTGGGTATTGACTCTAACGTAAGTTGAGGGTTTATACTAATTATACAAATTGATTTTCAAGGAGGAAAAATCATGGATAGAAAAGTTAGAGTTGTGCAGTACGGTTGCGGTAAAATGTCGAAGTACATTATTCGTTATCTTTACAATCACGGTGCCGAAATAGTCGGCGCTATCGACGTCGATCCTCAGGTTGTGGGAATGGACATCGGCGATTATGCTGAGCTCGGACACAAGACGGGCGTTATCATTTCTAGTGATACGGATAGAGTTTTGGACGAAAGCCACGCAGACGTTGCGGTAGTAACGCTTTTCAGCTTCGTAAACGACATCTATTCGCACGTAGAGAAATGCGTTTCTCGCGGAATTAACGTCATTACGACTTGCGAAGAGGCGATTTATCCTATGACGACGGCAAAAGAGCAGGTTGAACGCCTTGTCGAGATTGCAAAAGAGCATAATTGCACAATCACAGGCTCCGGAATGCAGGATATTTTCTGGATCAACATGGTCGGAATCGCAGCGGCAGGTTGCGACAGCTTGACGAAGATTAAAGGAGCGTATAGCTACAACGTAGACGAATACGGTCTCGCTCTTGCAAAGGCTCACGGATGTGATCTTTCTCCCGAAGAATTCGAAGAGCAAATCGCTCATCCCGCGGAGTTCGAACCTTCTTATGCTTGGAATGCAAGCGAAGCTATCTGCAACAAGCTCGGCTTGACGATAAAATCAATCGATCAAAAGCACGTTCCTTATATCGTCGATCACGACGTATTCAGCACGACGCTCGGTTCCACGATTAAGGCAGGTCGTTGCATAGGTATGTCCGCGGTAGTTACTATCGAAACGGAGCAGGGAATCACGGTCGAAGAAGAAACTATCGGAAAGGTATACGGCCCCGACGACGGCGATATGTGCGACTGGTGGCTTACCGGCGAACCCAACGTCGAATACCACGTTGTTAAGCCTGCAACGGTAGAGCATACTTGCGCTACTATCGTAAACCGTATTCCGTCCCTTATCAAGGCTCCCGCAGGATACGTAACTTGCGACCAGCTCGAAGAAGTTCGCTTCCTTACGGAATCTATGGAAAAATATTGCTAAACAGATAAAAAATACGTCGCATTTTTCAAAGATTTGAATTATTCGAAATAGATAATCGAAAGTTTTTATAGCTTTTCAATCGTCTTTCGCAATATGCGGCGAAAATAAAACAAAGCAACGAAAATCTTCGCTTAAATTAAAGCGGAGATTTTTCTTTTGAAAAATTACTTTGACGAGATATATCGCTAAAAAGGTTGATATTTGTCGATAAAATATAGTATTCTTTTATGGATAAGTACAAATAAGGTAATTTCATAAATGAGACCGAGACACAAAAAGCATTTGAACGAGAGAATAGAAAAGGCGAGCAAGCATCTTTTGATTGTGGAAAAGCCCGAGGCGAATTTCAAAGAAGCCAACGATAATAAGGAGTATTTGGACTTTTCCGCTATTTTTCAAAACGACAACCCGATAGATCTCGAAATAGGAAGCGGAATGGGGGACTTTGCGATTAAGTATGCAAAATCTCACCCCGAACGCAACCTAATCGCTATTGAACTTGTCCGCGACGTTCTTGTCGTCGCGCTTGAAAAGCTTTCGGACGACGACGTAAAGAACTTGCGTTTTTTGTCGATTGCGGCGGAGTATTTGCCGAAATTCTTTGCCACAGATTCGATAGAAAACATCTTCTTGAACTTTTCGACCCCTTTCCCGAAAAAGTCCTATGCGAAAAAGCGTTTGACGAGCGATCGCTTCCTTTTGTCGTATAAAGACGTTTTGAAAGAGGGCGGAAAGATAATTCAAAAGACCGATAACGTTCCGCTTTTTGACTATTCGCTCGAGCGTATGACGGAAAACGGCTTTGAGATAATTGAAAAAACGTACGATATGTATAGTGGCGATACGTCGGGAAATATCGCTACGGAATATGAAACCAAGTTTTTGTCGCAAGGCGTAAAAATCTGTAAGCTCGTCGCGGTAAATAAGAAATAGCTTGAATTCAGAAAAGCTCTCAACATAGCTTGCAAAAACAAAACATATAATGTTATACTAAATAAGTACGTCGGGTGTTTCTCGGCATTTCGAACGATTTCGAGGATATATTTTGGCTAACATTGAAGAACTGAAAAGAATAGCCGCAAGGGTAAGAAAGACCGTTTTGGAGGTTTGTAACAAAACCGGTGGCGGTCATGTCGGCAGCTCGCTTAGTGCTGTCGAGATTTTGACGTACCTTTATGCGGAAAAGCTTAACGTGCAAAAAGAGGGAACGTTACTGTCTAAAAGAGACTCTTTCGTTTTGAGTAAGGGGCATGCGGGGCTTGCTCTTTGCGCGCTTTTTTCGGAACTCGGATTTATGGAAAGAAAAGAGCTTGACGGTTTTAATTCTTTCGACGCAACCGTTTCTATTCACCTTGACGAAAGAAAGCTTCCGCTTGTAGACGTTTCGACGGGCTCTTTGGGACACGGCGAAGGGGTTGCTCTTGGTATGGCAATAGGCAATTCTATCAAAAATAACGGAAAGAAAGTATATTGCCTTTTGGGAGACGGCGAGCTTAACGAGGGAAGCACGTTCGAGGCGTTTGCCGCGGTGAATGCTTTTCAAGCGAAAAATCTCGTTACGATAATAGATTACAACGGCTTTATGCTCGATGGCGCGGCTAAAGATGTTTTCCCCTTTGAACCGATTGCCGAAAAGCTCGAAGCATTCGGTTTTATCGTTATTCCTTGCGACGGACACGATTTTACCGATATCGAAAGAGCGTTCGACGAGGCGGAAATGGCGAATAAGCCTTGCGCGATACTTGCAAAGACCGTCAAGGGCAAAGGCGTCAGCTTTATGGAAAACAACGTAAATTGGCACTACGGCGCTCCGACGGACGAGGAGCTTAAAAAGGCGACGGAGGAGATAGACAATGCTTGAAGAAAAGACAAAAACTCCTTGCGCAATGACAAGTGCCGTTGCCGAAGAATTGATAAAAATGGCAAAATCCGACGAAAACATATACGCAGTTACTGCGGACGTTGCTCATTCTACGGATTTTGAATTGATAAGAAAAGAACTGCCTACGCGTTTTATCAACGTAGGTATTGCCGAGCAAAACGCCATAGCGTTATCGTCGGGCTTAGCGAGAGTAGGCTTAAAGCCATATGTAGCGATGTTTTCGTCCTTTGCGTCAAAACGTGCGCTTGACTTTATTTTCGCCGACGTTTGCTATCCGTCTCTTCCCGTAACGATAGTCGCAACCCACGGCGGAACGTCGTTCGGCGAGGCGGGCGCTACGCATCACGCGCTTTCCGATATAACGATTATGCGTTCTTTGCCGAATATTGCCGTTGTCGTTCCTTGCGACGCGTGCGAAGCGAGAAAGGCTGTTAAGGCGACGGAAAACTACGGAAAGCCCGTATATTTAAGAATAAACCGCGGCGAAGAAGAAATAGTTGCAAAAGAAGAAAGCGCGTTTGAAATCGGCAAAGCCGACCTTTTGAAAGAGGGGAAAGACGTTGCGATAATAGCTTGCGGCTCGTGCGTCGGAGAAAGTCTTTTGGCGGCGAAATCTCTTGAAAATAAGGGGATAAACGCAAGAGTAATAAATATGCATACGATAAAGCCTATTGACGAAAAATGCGTAGTTGAGGCTGCAAAGCTCGGCGTTGTGATGACTGTCGAAGACGGTAGGAATACAGGTCTTGGTGGCGCGGTTTCGGAAGTAATTACCGATAACGGAATAGCGTGCAAAACGTTGCGCTTAGGGATCGACGGAATATGCAAGGTCGGAATGCATAAGGATATTATGCACTATTACGGAATCGACTCTTTTGGAATAGAAAAAGCCGTTGAAAAACTTCTGAATAAAAAAGCATGATATGCTTTTTAAAATAATAACGGAAGCTAAGTTTGCTTCCTTTTGTTTTGTGATGATAAAAATCGACAACATAAAACTAAATATATCCGCAAATGAAGATTTGCTGAAAAAGGTCGCGGCGGAAAAGCTGTCTACGAGCATAAAGAATATCAAGTCGTATACGATATTGAAAAAATCGATAGACGCGAGAAATAAAGAGGACATAAAATATGTTTATTCCGTCGCGGCAGAGCTTTTCGACGAAAGGTGTGCAAAAAAATTCGAAAGAATCGAGCTTGACGATATGGGCTTAGATTCGATAGAGTATCTTCCTATCGATAAGGGTAAGCGCATTGCCGTTGTCGGCAGCGGACCTGCGGGACTTTTTTGCGCTCTGACTTTGATTAAAAGGGGTGCGACTCCAGTTGTTTTTGAAAGAGGTTATGAGGTCGAAAGGCGAGTCGAAGAGATAGAAAAGTTTATAAAAACGGGAGTTCTCAACGAGGAATGCAACGTGCAGTTCGGCGAGGGCGGCGCGGGAACGTATTCCGACGGAAAGCTCAATACGGGGACGAAATCTCCGTATATCAAAGCGGTGCTCAAAGAGTTTGTCAATTTCGGCGCGCCCGAAGAGATTTTGTACTTGAATAAACCTCATATCGGCACGGATATTTTGCAAACCGTAGTAAAAAACATGCGTGAATATATAATCGCAAACGGCGGAAAGTTTTTCTTCGGGACGAAAATAACGTCTTTTACGACAAAAGACGGAAAGCTCGATAAATTGAAATTTACGGGCGAACATAACGGCGAAGAGCACTTTGATTGTGCCGTTTTCGCGATAGGCCATTCGTCGAGAGATACCTTTGAAATGCTTTTGCATAAGGGTGTTTTGATGGAAAGAAAGCCCTTTTCCGTAGGCGTAAGGGCGGAACATTTGCAAACCACAATAAATAAAGCGCAATACGGAATAGAGTATTCTCCGTATTTGCCGCCTGCCGATTATAAGCTTGCCGCAAAAGCTTCAGACGGCAGAGGAGTATATAGCTTTTGTATGTGCCCTGGCGGAGAAGTCGTTATGGCGGCGAGTGAAAAAGGTATGGCTGTTACGAACGGTATGAGCTACCACGCAAGGGATAAGCAAAACGCAAATGCCGCAATTCTCGTTTCGGTCGAGCCGAGCGATTTCGGCGACGGCAATGTGCTTATGGGTGTGGAATTCCAAAGAAAATTAGAGCGCAAAGCGTTCGAAATAAGTAGTGCTTATAAAGGCGCGACGCAAAGATATATAGACCTAAAAAACAACGTAGCTTCAAGTAGCATAGGGAACGTCACTCCGTCGATAAGAAGCGGCTATACACTATGCAATTTGCGAGAGGTTTTGCCAAAATACGTTAGTTTTGGAATAATTGACGGAATGGAAAGGTTCGGAAAAATTTTGAAAGGCTTCGACGATGCCGATACGATTTTAACGGGTGTCGAAACAAGATCGAGCTCGCCCGTTCGCATACTCCGCGACGAAACATTCAATTCGAGCGTTATCGGCATATACCCGTGCGGCGAGGGGGCAGGCTATGCCGGCGGAATAACAAGCGCTGCAGTCGACGGTATCAAATGCGCCCTCAAAATCCAATGACGAGGTCGATGAAACCGAATTCAATCCCGTATGTCTTATGCTCAACTTTCGTCGCAGTATAGTAAAACCAAACTTGTATTGCGATAGCTCAACTTTCACCGTAATAAAAAACGACTAATCAAAATAGGCTCCCTTAGTAATGGCGCTGTTTCGGCGTTGCCGAGACTGAGGGATTGATAAAATGCAGCATAACATTGTTTTATTGACTCTAACTCGTAGGGCGGTGGCTTTTGTCAAGAGTAAGATTGTTAACAACTTGTGCAATGACATTGTATACGCATTTGGATTGCATGATTGCGCATATGTAAGCTGAACGAAGCGTAGCGGAGCTGGGTAGATTGTCAAGCAAGTGCAACGCCAAAGAATATTTCGTAGGGGGTTTTCCACCCCAAGCATTTTTTAGGTCTTTTGTTTATGGATAATACTACTTCGTTTAGGCTTTTTTCGTCCAATGTATGAAAATTATATCCTTTGGGATAATAAAATCTTAATATATCGTTTGTATTTTCATTTGTTCCTCTTTGCCATGGTTTATGTGGCTCTGCAAAATACACCTCCGCATTTATTCTTTTCTCTAATTCTCTGAATTCCGAAAATTCAGATCCATTATCCAACAAAATACTTTTAACCGGTTTACTCTTTAATAGCTTTTCTATCATTTCTCTTGTTTCAGTAGCCGACCGACTTCGTATTATTCTCGCACATAAATATCTACTCTTTCTATTCACCAATGTTACTAATAAACCTTTTCCGATTCCTCCGTAAACGGTATCACCCTCCCAATCGCCTATTCGCATACGTTTTTTGATCTCATCTTTCCATTCGGGGTGTATAGTATTATAGTTGCTGCTTCGAGGATATCTATGTTTATCTCGTCGTCTTAAGTGTTCTTTTGCTGTAATTTTGGGAAATCTATTCTCTTTTATTGCTCTATATATCGTTGATACGCTTATTCTTTTACGTTGGGGATTCTCCAATCCCCAACGTCCGCTTATTTGTTCCGGGCTCCAATATTCTTTTAGGTGTTTTACGACATATTCCCATTCTTCTGTATTTGGTTTTAAAGCATAATTATCTCGGTGGCGTCTTCGCATTATATATAAAGTTTGAGCTCTCCACGAATTATACCAAAACGTATTATCCGACTTTCCGTGAGGTTTGAATTTCGCTTTATTTCTTCTTACTTCTCGACTGATTGTAGACGGACTTCTCCCTAATATATCTGCAATTCCCCTAAAACTAATTCCTTCGGCAAGAAATTTTTGTAGACTTTTTCTTTCTTCTATTGTAAAATGATTATATGACTTCATACTACTCCTTTGTATATGTGTTTTGTGGATAATTACATTTTATACTTTGGACGATATGAAGTCTATTCTTTTTATCTAAGTCTATATTCTTCATTCAAGGCTTCGCCTTTTATTCAAAATATAGACTTTCCTTAATGGGCTTTCTTATTCTTGTGTTGCACTTCAAATTATATCCTATCCACCTCCCTCGTATAATATAATTAATTAGTTTTTTTGCAAGGAACTAAAGTTCTGTCCTGCCTTGCCACAATCAGAGCAAAACAAAAGGAACCAATAAATTGGTTCCTTTTGTTTTGGAGCTGATAGCGGGAATCGGACCCGCGACCCCATCCCTACCAAGGATGTGCTCTACCGACTGAGCCATATCAGCATCAACTTTGATATTATAGGGGATAATAGGATTTTTGTCAATAAAAAATGGACAAAAACTCGCGGAAAAATTTCGATTGTCAAAAATTCTCTTTATTGTCGCGATTTCTTTCTAAGGTCGTCAAAGTCGAAAGGTATTGTGCGAGAGGTCGTTTTGTCAAATAATCTCGATGCGAGGCGCTGGTCGTATCTTTCTGCCACTAAGTCGGGCGAAAGGTTTGTCGTTACGATAGTGAGCTTCCCGTGGTTATTTCTTTCGTTGAGAAGATTTGTCAAATACTCTTTCGTCACGTTGCGGAAAATCGGCTCTGTGCCCAAATCGTCGATAAGAAGTACGTCGCTGTTGCATGCTGCGGCGAACGATTCAGACAAGCTTTCGTCGAAGCTTGTATGATATTTGAGGAAGAAATTATTGAGCGAAAATGCCGACAGCGTCAACGTATCGAATCCGCGTTGGCTAAGTTCTTTTGCGATTGCCTTTGCAAAATACGTTTTTCCCGTTCCGCTTTTGCCTACAAACGCGAAGAATCTCGGCGCGTTTTTAGGGAAGCTTTCGCAAAGCGACATAAACTTATTTTTGAGCGTCGAATATTTTTCCGACTGCTCGTCGTTCTCGAAAGGGGAGAAGATAGTCGAAAGCGCAGGAACGTCGTTGCCGTTTTCGCCTAAACTACGCTCTCTCAATTTATTGATAAGCTCTGTTTTGCACTTGCATGTCTTGCCGCCTACATATCCCGTATCGCCGCAAACTTTGCAATAGTAATTCGGCTCGAGGTTTTTGAGCTTCAATCCGTGAGTATTCAAAAGCGCTTCGAGAATGTTTGTTGTTTTAGAAAGCTCTTTTTCTGCCTCATTACGTTCTTTCGAGCCGTTTTCGAGCCTTGTCAATACAATTTCAAGCTCTTTTACTTTTGCGTATTGCTCTGAAAAGCCCGTTATTTTTTTTGCGGTGGCGAGGTTTTTCTCCGCGGCAATATTTGCTATATAATTTCTTGCCGAAATTGTTTTGTCTGCTTTGTGGGCGATAAGCTTGTCGTTCATAGATTAAAAATCGAGATCCTCGATAGATGTATAAACCGCGTCCCAATCCTCTTTAGTATAGGAATGATTGAGCATTTCGGTTTTCGGAGCCTGTTTTTGTGCGATTTGTTTCTCGCTGTTTTTCTTGATTTCTTCTAAGGTGTTAAGTCCTTTTTCTCTGAAAGAGTTGAGAAGCTTTGCTAAGTATGCATAAGGGGAGTTTGCGTTTTTGGCAAGGCTAGCCGCATAAACGATAACGTCGTGTGAGCTTGAGATTGCCTCGAAAGACTTATATTGTCTTCTGTCGAAAGCGTTGACTTTTCTCGAAAGCTCGAGCGCGTCAACCATTTCTTGAACGAGCTTGTCCTTTTCTGCGACCATAGCGACGTATTCGTCGAAGTCTTTAGAAGTGAATATTCCGAGTTTAGAGAATTTATATACGGTCTCGTCCATTTTGGAAAGAGTACGCAAATCCGACTTAAAGCAAAACTCGGCAAGCTTTACGAGAAGTTCTTTTTCAAATCCCATTGCTATCCACTTGACGATATACGTACTAATCTCCGCGTCGAGCGATTCGAGGAATACGCCTAGCGCTTTGTTTATCTCGATGGCGAGATTTTTCATATCCTTCTTTGACTCCAAAAAGTCCGTAATCTCTTTTTCGGAGAATAGCTTATATGAATACAGCTCGCTCATCAAAAGGTCGAGTTTTTTCAAGGCGTTGTTTTCTTTTTTAACGCCGTTTGCCGCTGCAAGAACGGCTTTTTTGTCAAAGCCCATCGAAATCCACTTTTTATAGGTGTTGTTATCTTCGATATCGACTTTTTTCTTAAGTCCCAGTTTTTTGATTACGTCTGCAACGTCGCCCGTTTGCAGGTGGTATGCCGAAAGCTCTTCTTCGACGGCTTTAATCGTCGTGATGTTTTTGTAGGCAAAATTCTTCGCTGTCGTCAGAATATATTTCAAACCTACCTTTTCGCCTGCGACCTTGACGCAATAAGACGCTATCAAGAGGAACGCTTCGGGCTGAATGTGATATAGCTCGATAACGTTATAGCACTCCATAAGCTCGTTAGGCGACATCATGCGATTTGAAAGAATTTTGAAAAGTTCTTTGTTGAATTCGTCGTATTTGCCCGGCTTAATCTTTCTCGGCTTTACGGGGTTATTCGAAACGGAACGGAAGACGACGGATAGGGGATTTATTCCTGTCAAGTCGCATACGCCCAATGCTTCGAGGTTTTCGAACGCGCGTTTAACTTCGTCTTGCGAAATACCCAAAGCCGAAGAGAAAGTATTCTCGTCCGCATCGACTCCCGCGTGCGCGAGATAAAGCCCGTAAAGGTAAACCTTCACGTCGTTTTCGTCCGCGTTTTTGAGGTATTCGCAGATGAATATGTTGTCTACGGCGGTGAAACCGCCCATAAGGTATTCGGGCGAAAGATGCACGATTGATCTCGGATTATAGTCCATTTACTTCCTCTTACAAAAAAAAGATTGAAAATTCCAATAAATTGTGCTATAATACCCTTTATCAGGGAAATAAGCATACTTTGGTATTGCGTTTTGCGATTTTCGCATAAACATAATACCATACAAAATGGGGGAAAATCAATATAATTTTCCCCGTTGAGGAAAATTTTATGGCAAACATTATATCACCCGAAGAACTATGGAGCAACGAAACGCTACCCGAAGAACTTGACGCCGAAATACGCGCGACTAAAAAAGCGGGCGGCAATGTTTATTGCGACGTATATTTCAACGGAAGAAAATGCGGAGACGAAGTGACGAGAATATACGGCGTTTTGGCTTATCCCGAGGGGAAAGAGCATTTGCCCGTCGTTTTGCTTGTTCACGACACCGATTCGTCCGTCGATCAATCGTACATCGATTACTTCCTATCGATGAATTTTGCCGTCTTTATGTGCGATATGTACGGCAAAGCCGAGAACAGAAAGTATACTTATTATCCAGATGCGCTTTTTTATGCCAACAGAATCGAGAACGAGACTTCTTCGATAAGAACGGTTGTCGATTCGCCCAAAAAGACAATGGTCTTCGAATGGACTTACGTTCAGCGTTTTGCGATAAAGTTTTTGAAGTCGACTCCCGAGGTTGACGGAAGCAAAATCGCCGCCGTCGGAATAAGGGACGGTTCGGAGATAGTATGGCAGCTTTCCTACTTAGAGCCAGAGCTTTCGTGTGCCGCAGCGCTTTTTTATGCTGGGTGGGGTGAACTTGGCAGAAGTTATAAAAACGACGGAAACAAGCAAAGTGAAATAACGAACGAGCTTGCCGCATACGTAGCTTCCTTATCGCCGCAAAGCTATGCGCCGATAATAAAAACTCCTATGATATATATAACCGCCTCGAACAGCGAGGAGGCAAACATTGACAGAGCGCTCGACACTATGGCAAGGATAAACGGCGAAGTGCAGTCGCTTACGTATATTTCGCCAAACACTATCGACAGCATAGATTATCTCGGAACGAGGGATTTGAAGCTTTGGCTTTGCGAGCATCTTCTCGACGCGAACATCGTTCTTCCCGATAAGCCGATGTTGTCGCTCGAAAACTTTTCAAACAAACTTTTGGCAAAGTGCGTCGTAGACGATCCGCTTACCGTCAAAAACGTCACGCTGTATTATGCCGAGGGTAGCTTTATTCCCTCCCGTCGTTGCTATACCGCAAGACCGCTTTCTCTGTCGGGCGGCGGAGATTACGTAGGAAGCGTTGATATAGCGAATTCCGAGTCTTTCCTATATGCCTTTGTCAACGTAGAGTTCGTTACGGGTTATACGATAACGTCGAATTTAGCCAATGTTCATCTTTCCGAAATGGGCTTTAGCAAAGAGCCGACTCGCGAAAAACTCATATATAACGGTCTTATGGAAGAAGACGCTTTCTATGCGATTCCCTCTCCTTGCGATAAGAGCGCAAAAGGCACGTTCGTAGATAAAAAATCTATTTTCGTCAAAGAGGGCGCGGGCGGCATAGAGGGTATTTCGAGCGCGTTGTGCCTTTCGACATTCAAGCTTTCAAACCCCGCTTTTTGCGGCGACGGCGACGAGCTTTTGGTGTTTGATGTATGTACCGAAAACGTTATGTCGATAACTATATCGGCATATTGCGCTTTGGGAAGCGAGGGAAGAGACGTCCATAAAGCAACGATTGCAACTGTCGGAGGCCCTTTATGGCAAAACTTCAAGCTTCAAAAGTCCGATTTCAAGGACGAAACGAATAAGCCGCTTTCCGATTGGAAAGATATCAACCTCGTATGCTTCGAGGGGGACGGCGAGTTTATCGTGAACAACATTTTGTGGATTTGAACATAAATGACAGAACAAAAAGACGATAACAAAATAAATAATAATACAAAAAAAGAACGGCTTTTGAATATCGCGATAGCCGTTCTTTCGGCATTACTCGTTTTGGTTGTCGTATATTCGCTTTTTTTCGACACGGTAAGGGTTTTGCAAACGAGTATGCTCCCGACGATAGAAAGCGGATCTTATGTTTTTATAAGAAAAACGCATGATGTTAAGCGCGGCGATATAGTCGTTTTCAAGGACGATTCGATAGAAAAGAACATGCTGATAAAGCGCGTCGTCGCAATAGGCGGCGATACTATTTCGATTGCCGAAGACGGAATTTTGAGGATAAAATATATCGACGAAAAGGGAGAAGAGGCTTTAATCGAATATGACGAGCCGTATATAAAAGACGGCGAAAATATAATAATTCCCGAAACGTATATTCCGATAGGGTATGTCTATCTTCTCGGCGACAACAGAATCGTGTCCCTCGATTCGAGCGAGTTCGGCGCTGTTCTTCAAAACAAAATAATAGGCAAAATGCTTTTTGTCTTCGGTAAATAAAGATAAGTCAATCCGAAAACGGTTAGTTTAATGATTTTTATCGGTTCGTTTGGATTATTTGTATGAATACTCATATGTACTTCGATTATATTGAGGTACTTTTTAATATAAAAAGTTCGGAAGAAAAAACTTCCGAACAAAGCAATAAAAAATCAACAAAAGAGTTTTTCAAAAAATCTAACCTTAGATTTCTTCGTAATCGTCGCAATAATGCGCGGTTTTTTCTTTTTTGCAGTTAGTGATTTTAATGCAATCCTTAGTGCATCTACAGCCTTTTTCGTTAAACTTGCATGATTCCACGCAACAGCTCAATTTGTTTTTGTCCATTTTATTCTCCTTTTGGGTTTTGATAGTATTATGCGCGAAAGAAAAGAATAATATACCGAAAAACAATTTGACAAAAATATGCAATAACGATAAAATTAAATCAAAAAGGAGTGAGATTATGAAAGTTATTCTTCTTAAAGATGTAAAAGCTCTCGGAAAAGCCGAAGAGGTCAAGGAAGTAAGCGACGGCTACGCAAGAAACTATCTTTTCAAAAACGGTCTTGCAAAGGAAGCTACGTCGGAGGGTATCAATTCCATTCGTATAAAGAAAGAAACGGAAGCATATAAGGACGCCGAAAAGAAGCGTATTGCGAAAGAAAACAGAGATAAGATAAACGGCATTACGGTTGAAGTATCGGTTAAGTGCGGCGAAAAGGGCAAGGTATTCGGCTCCGTAACGTCGCAAGCCATTGCCGATGCGATAAATAAATGTGGTTTTGAAATCGACAAAAAGATGCTCGTAATCAAAGAGGCTATCAAAAACGTAGGCGTATACGACGTCGAAGTGAAGTTTATGCCCGACGTTTCCGCAAAGATTAAGGTTGACGTCAAACCTCTTTAATCGATGAAGAAAAGCGTAAAAACCAAAGGATTTGAAAGTATGGAAGAGGGAAAGATATATAAAATCGCACTTTTGATAGATGCCGAGAACGTATCGCAAAGCTATATGAAGTCGATATTCGACGAGCTTGCGAAATACGGCGACGTAACGTTTAAACGCATATACGGCGACTGGACGAACCAGAGTATGTCGAGGTGGAAAACACCCATTTCGGAATACGCGCTAATGCCCGTTCAGCAGTTCCAGAATACGACGAGCAAGAACTCTTCCGATTCTGCGCTTATCATCGACGCGATGGATATTTTATATTCCGATTCCGTAAATTGCTTTTGCATAGTGTCGTCGGACAGCGATTTCACTCGTTTGATAACGAGAATGCGCGAGGACGGAAATTATGTTATCGGTATGGGTGAAAAGAAAGCTCCAAAGCCTCTTGTCAGAGTTTGCGATAAGTTTGTTTACCTTGACGTGATTTCGGGCGATGACGACGAAAAGAACGACAAAAAGAGCGATAAGAACGTAAAATCGTCATCCAAGCAAACGACTAACGGCGGAGCTAAAACTCGAAACGTCAACAGAAAAACAAGAGCGCTCGAACACGATAAGATCGATGCCGCAATGAAGATTATAGACGAAATTTCCGGCGACGACGGATATGCGAACTTCTCGGAGGTTTATAACCGCTTGACCAAGCTGTATTCCGATATGGACGCGGCGAACTACGGCTATGCGAAAGCATCCGATTTGTTTGCGGCTTGCGATGCGTTTATACTCAAAAAAGAATCCTCTAAGGGGAATAAGGCTTTCCACGTTCTTATAAGAGTAAACGAATGAGGTGAAAATATATGAATAAGCTCGAAGCGTTGCGCTTATCCGAAACGTTGGATGAAGACGGCATTTCGGAGGAGGAAATGCGGGAAGATTACGAAAACAACCGCAAGAAAGATTACAGAGAAAAATACAAGGAATTCTATTCCGACATAAAACTTTCCGTCAAGGAAGATTGGTAAATTATTTTTAATAAATAACAACAAAAAGGCAAGACTTTTCGGTCTTGCCTTAATTTGTAATATGGAAGTTGTGGCGGCTTCAAAAGTGCAGAAGCTTTGTCGCATTTCGAGCGTTATTTGCATACGATTGTGTTGTTGCAAAAGCGAAGCGTTTTGCGATTTTGCTTAACAGAAAATTGTCAATAAATACTTTTGCCGATAATTATTCGAATAACTTTTTAACGTCGTTTAAGTATTCTCTTATCGGGAGCTTTTGCGGGCAAACGCCTTCGCACTTTCCGCACGAAATGCAAGAAGACGCCTTACCGCCGTTATGGGTGACGTAAGAATATCTTCCTTTCGCTATTTCGACGTTGGGGAAAGCGACGTTTTCGTTAAATACCTTGAATAAACTCGGGATGGAGATTTTTTGCGGACAGCCGTCTACGCAATATTTGCAAGCGGTGCAGGGGATTGTCTTTATAGAAAGAAGTTTTTTTGCAACGTTAGAGTAAACTTTTCTTTCGCTATCCGTCAAAGGCGAGAGGTTTTCAAAAGTATCGATGTTTTCTACCACTTGCGCCATGGTTGACATACCCGACAAAACGGTCAATATGCCGTCAAGCGTTGCGACGTAGCGAAGTGCTTTTGCAGCTGCGGAAGTGTTTTTGCCGACGTCGCCAAAAAGCGAATTAGCTTCATCGTTGATGTTCGCCAAAAGTCCGCCTTTGACAGGTTCCATAACGATGATTTGTTTGTTATGTTTGCGAGCTACTTCATAGCATTTTCTCGATTGAATGCTTTCGTGTTCCCAGTCTATATAATTAAGTTGCAACTGAACGAAGTCCACGTTGTCGTGTTTAGTCAAAATGTCGTCGAGAACGTCTGCCGTGTCGTGGAAAGAGAATCCGAAGTTTTTGATGATTCCTTTCTTTTTCAAATCCTCGCAAAACTCCCACGCGCCGTATTCTTCGTATTTAGCTATGCTTTCGCCGTCGATCGCGTGGAGAAGATAAAAGTCGAAATAATCTAATCCCGTTCTTGAAAGCTGCTCGTCGAAGATGCGTTGACAATCGTCTTTGGAACTCATTTCCCAAGAGGGAAGCTTTGTCGCGACGTAAAACTCATTGCGATCGTGCCTATTCGTCAAAACGGTCTTTACGCATTCTTCCGAAAGTCCGTTGTCGTAAACATAAGCGGTATCGAAATATTTATATCCGTTTGCGATTGCGTAATCGACCATTTCGCAAACCTTTTCGATGTCTTCTTTTCCGTCTTCGGTTTTTGGCAGTCTCATAAGTCCGAAGCCGAGCTTTTTGATGTCGTCGTACATAAAATAACCGTCCTTATATATTTTTGGCAAATTATAATTATCGCCTTTTTCGGAATGCTTATTAAGTCAAAAAATTAAAACTAAAGCATATTTTGGATTATATCACAAAAATCGCATAAAAACAATACGTTTTGCAATACTTTCGTCTTGAGATTTTGCTTGATTGAATATCGAATTCGTGATATGATAAAATAAATACTTTGTAAATACGAAACATAAAACAAAAAGCTATGAGGTACTGCATGGAAAAAACGTTGGAAGAGTTGCTCTATTACGGAGAATATCATTTGGGCTTAGAAAAACGCGACGAAAACTACGTAAGAAATCTTCTTATGGAAAAGCTTTCGCTTAACAATAAATACGACGGCGAGATAGATAAGGCTTTCATTGAAAAAATGACCGTTCCCGACTACTTCACCGAAAAGCTCACTGCGTATGTCAAAGAAAAAGCTCTTTGCGACGAAAGTTTGGCGCAAAACTATGTATGCGGAATCTTCGGTGCGATAACGCCCGTTCCGTCGGCGGTAGAAAAACGCTTTTACGAGCTTTACGAAAGCGATAAGGCTTCGGCTTTTTCCTATCTATTCGATTTGTCGATAAAGAACAACTACGTTCAGAAGACTGCGGTAGATAAGAATATCGGTTGGCGTGCGGATTTTGCAGAGAACTATCTTGAAATTACGATAAATCTAAGTAAGCCCGAACTTAACAACAAAGACATCGCTAAAAAGCTCAACGACAGTGGCAATACGGCGTATCCCAAGTGCGCTCTTTGTGTTGAAAACGAGGGCTTTGTCGGAACTGCGACGAAAGCTCCGCGACAGAATATAAGAACGATCGGAATAAAACTTAACGGTGAGGACTGGATACTTCAATATTCTCCTTATCAATATTACAGCGAGCATTGCATCGCGATAAACACCGAGCATACCTATATGAAAGTAGACGGCGGAACGTTCGAAAAACTCTTCGATTTCGTCGATTTCTATCCCGACTATTTTGTCGGAAGCAACGCGCCGTTGCCGATAGTAGGCGGAAGCATATTGAATCACGAGCATTATCAAGGCGGCGGACACTTGATGCCGCTTCACTTTGCAAAGCCGAGATTATCTTATCAAATCGACGGATACGGAGACGTAGACGTTTCGATTACGGATTGGTATAACTCCGTAATACACTTAGAGGGGAAAGATCGAAAAGAAGTTTCCCGCCTTGCGCTTTATGTTTTGAAAAACTACGAAAGCTATTCCGACGAAAGCGTAAACTTAATTGCGGAAACGACGGCGAAGCATAACACCGTAACGCCTATTGCGAGAAAGAGCGGAGATAAATATATTCTCGACCTTATTTTGAGAAACAACCGTTGCGACGAAAAGTATCCCGAGGGTATCTTCCACGCACATCCGCAATATCACAATATCAAAAAAGAGGGAATAGGTCTTATCGAAGCAATGGGACTTTTCATACTTCCCGCAAGACTTTCGAGGCAAATGAAAGAGATAAGAAAGTTCTTGACGGGCGAAAAGCCGTATGAATACGCAAAACTACCCGACGATATGAAAGTACATTCGGGTATGATTGAAAGACTTTTGTTCGAAAACGGCAACTCCCTTTCCATTGATAGTGCGAAAAAGATCGTTACGGAATACGTAAACGCAACTTGCAGAAATATTCTAATAAACACCGCAGTCTTTAAGCCCGACGAAAAAGGCATCTCCGCATTCAAACGCTTTATGTCAACGATGGGCTTTACCGAAAAATAAGAAAAGAAGTAGTAAATGGAGTGGTTTGATTGTTACGTGAAAGTGTTGCTTTGAACATAATAGTAAGCTTTTTACGTTTATAAAATGCAATGTATTACCTATTAATAGTAAATACAACTTTTGCTGCCATATAATAATAACAAAATAAATGATTAAGCGAGAGTAATCTCGCTTTTTTCTTATAATAAAAACCTCCTCGTTTTTCCGCTACTAATCGATTGAGAGATTTTGATTGCTTGCCGATTTTTATTGAAATTTTTCTTTAGCGAAGTGATTTAGTTGCCAAACAAATATCAATGTGTTAAAATTACTTAATATTGAAAGTCAACTATAAGCGGAGGAAGTATAATGGAATACATTAACGCGCAGGTAGAAAATCACGACGTTGAGTATAGTCAATTCAAAGACAACGTCAATGAAGTGGTAACGATTCACGGCTTTATTCACAGAATCAGAGAGATGAGCGATTTTAAGTTTGTCATTTTGCGCACAAAGAGAGAAGAGGTGCAGTGCATATATTCTCACGAGGTCTCGAAGTTCGAATGGACTGACGACATTTGTGAACAGGCATGCGTATCCGTTACGGGTAAAGTCGTTGCCGACGTAACGAGAGAGGGGCGTTTCGAGCTTCAGATTCACACAATCGACGTGCTTTCGCGTCCTGCTGAGGCGATGCCTATCGTAATCAACAAAAAGCAGCTTGACGTACCGCTCGATACGAATCTTTCGCTTCGTCCGATTTCTTTGAGAAACCCCAAAGAAAGAGCTATATTCAAAATTCAGGAGGGCGTTCAGAGAGGCTTCAGAGAATATCTTTTGAACCAGAACTTTACCGAAATCAAAACGCCGAAAATCAATTTCGCTTCCGCAGAAGGCGGTGCGAACGTATTCAAGCTCGACTACTTCGGCAAAGAAGTATTCCTTGCTCAGTCTCCGCAGTTCTATAAACAGACAATGGTAGGCGTTTTCGAAAGAGTATTCGAAATCGACCCGGTATTCAGAGCCGAGCATCACGATACGTCGAGACACCTCAACGAGTATATCTCGATGGACTTCGAAATGGGCTTCATCAATTCGTTCTATGACGTTATGAACATGGAAACGGGTGCACTTAAATACATCATGGAGCTTTTAAGAACGGAATATAAAGAAGAGCTCGATATTTTGAAAGCCAAGCTTCCAGTAATAGACAAAATTCCTTGCATAAAGTTCTCCGAAGCAAAAGAGCTTATGATCAAGAAGTTCAAGATGAAGATAACGGACTTTTCCGATTTCGAACCCGAAGAGGAAGCAAATATTTGCAAGTGGGCTGAAAAAGAGCTCGGTAGCGAGTTTATTTTCGTAACGCACTATCCGTCTTCCAAGCGTCCTTTCTACGCGATGGACGATCCCGAGAACCCCGAAGAAACCCTTTCTTTCGACCTTTTGTTCAGAGGAATGGAGGTTACGACCGGCGGACAGAGAATTCACGACTATAACGAACAGGTCAAGAAGATGCTTGCAAGAGGTATGAATCCCGAAGCGTTCGAGAGCTACCTCATGGCGCATAAATACGGTTTACCTCCTCACGGCGGTTTGGGTTTAGGTCTTGAAAGACTCGTAACCAAACTTTTGGGTTATCCCAACGTAAGAAGCGGAAGCTTGTTCCCGAGAGATATCAACAGAGTAACGCCGTAACGACAATGAACATCATTTTCGACGAGCATTATTCGACGCCGCTCGGGATAAGAGAAACCGAGCGTGCGATAAAATTCATTAAGGATTCTTTCGAAAGGCATTTTGCTTCGGCGATGAACCTTGAAAGAATATCCGCACCGCTTTTTGTAAGAGCCGACAGCGGACTTAACGACAACCTAAACGGCGTCGAAAGACCCGTCAGCTTCGACATTCCGTCTGTTTCGGGCGCCGAGGCGGAGATAGTTCATTCTCTCGCAAAATGGAAGAGAATGGCTTTGTATCGTTATCATTTCGGCGCCGACGAGGGAATATACACCGATATGAACGCGATACGTCGCGACGAAGAAGTAGACAATCTTCATTCGGTATACGTCGATCAATGGGACTGGGAAAAGGTCATCACGAAAGAGGAGCGCAACATAAATTATTTGAAGCGCACAGTAACGACGATAGTGAACGCAATTGCCGACGTTCTTGACGAAGTAAAGGAAAGGTACCCTTTTGTTACCAACGAGGTTAAAAGAGACGTATATTTCATTACGACTCAAGAGCTTGAAGATATGTATCCAAGCCTTTCGCCGAAAGAGCGCGAAAACGCCGTAACGAAAGAACACGGCACGGTCTTTTTGATGCAAATAGGCGACGTTTTGAAGTCTGGCAAGCCGCACGACGGAAGAGCTCCGGACTATGACGATTGGAAACTAAACGGCGATATTTTAGTGTATAACAAAATCCTCGACTGCTCGTTCGAACTTTCGAGTATGGGTATAAGGGTTGATAAAGAATCCCTTAAAGAGCAACTTATTAAAAGCGGCACTACCGATAGACTCAAACTTCCGTTCCATAAAGGAATTATGGAAGACAGATTCCCTCTTTCGATAGGCGGCGGAATAGGTCAATCGCGACTTTGCATGCTTATGCTCGACAAGCTTCATATAGGCGAGGTGCAAACGTCGATTTGGCCTCAGGATATGGTGGACGATTTCAAGTCCATAAATTCAAGAATACTATAAAAATATAACGACTAAACTATACGGCGAAAAGCCGTCAAGGAAAATAGCTATGGAAAGATTATTGTTGAAAGATTTATTGGCTGACTATAACGCATACGGCGGAAAAAAGGTAACCGTTGCGGGTTGGGTAAGAACGGTAAGAGACAGCAAGGCGTTCGGCTTTATAGAGCTTAACGACGGAAGCTGCTTCAAGACGACGCAGGTTGTTTTCGAAAACGAAACTCTTTCGAATTACGACAGCATCGCGGCACTCAACGTCGGCGCGGCGATAATCGTCGAGGGTGAGGTTGTGCTTACGCCCGAAAACAAGCAGCCGTATGAGATCAAGGCGAAAAGAATCGATATCGAGGGGGAATCGACTCCAGATTATCCTTTGCAGAAAAAACGTCACTCTTTCGAGTATTTGAGAGAGATTGCATATCTTCGTCCGAGAACGAATACGTTCAATGCCGTTTTCAAGATTCGCTCCGAGTGCGCTTTTGCCATTCACAAATTTTTCAACGAGCAAGGCTTCGTGTATGTTCACACTCCTTTGATAACCGGTTCCGACTGCGAGGGCGCAGGCGAGATGTTTAGGGTTACGACGCTCGATCCCGAGAATCCTCCCAAAACGGAGGACGGAAAGGTCGATTATTCACAAGATTTCTTCGGTAAACCCGCTTCTTTAACGGTAAGCGGACAGCTTAACGGCGAAACCTACGCTCAGGCGTTCGGCAAGATATATACTTTCGGACCGACGTTCAGAGCTGAAAAATCCAATACCGCTCGCCATGCCGCTGAGTTTTGGATGATAGAGCCTGAAATCGCTTTTGCGGACCTTAAAGACAATATGGAAATGGCTGAAGCGATGGTTAAGTATATCATCAATCACATTTTCGCAACTTGCCGCGACGAGCTTAATTTCTTGAACAATTTTGTCGATAAGGGACTTATCGCAAGACTCGAAAACGTAGTAAACAACGACTTCGGCGTTTTGACGTATACAGAAGCTATAGACATTCTTGAAAAAGAGGTCAAAAAGCATCCCGACAAATTCGAATATCCCGTTTATTGGGGTGTGGATTTGCAGTCCGAACACGAAAGATTCATCACCGAACACGTTTTCGGCAAACCTGTTTTCTTAATCAACTACCCCAAGGAGATCAAAGCGTTCTATATGCGCCTTAACGACGACGGAAAGACCGTTGCCGCATGCGATCTTTTGGTTCCCGGAATCGGCGAGCTTATCGGCGGAAGCCAGAGAGAAGAGCGCTATGACGTACTTTTAGCAAGAATCAAAGAGCTCGGGCTTTCGGAAGAGGACTATTGGTGGTACCTTAACCTCAGAAAGTTCGGCGGTACGCACCATAGCGGCTACGGCTTGGGCTTTGAAAGAATGGTTATGTACGTCACGGGAATAAGCAATATTAGAGACGTAATTCCTTATCCGAGAACGACGGGTAACTTGGAGTATTAAGATAAAACCCGAAATATTAATATGATAGAATTGCCAACTGTTTTAATGACGGTTGGCTTTTTTGTGAGAAGTTTTCGAAATGAGGATAAAAATCGTCGATAAATCTTTGACTTTTCGAGAGGATTTATATAGAATGGATAAGATTAAAAATTGAATTTATTTGAGGTGTCGGAACACCCTCAAACAAAAATAAAAAACCGAGGTATAAAAAATTGAAAATCAAAACCAAAGACATTGCATACGGCGCAGTCGTCGCCGCAATGTACGTCGCGTTAACGCTCCCTTTGGGAAGCTTGGCGACTCAACCGTTTTTCCAGATTAGACCGGGCGAGGGCTTGTGCTTGTTGCCGCTACTTCTCCCGTCGTCGATCATAGGGCTGTCTGTAGGCTGCTTTCTCGTAAATATTTTGACGTCGTCCTTTATAGACGCACTCATCGGAATGTTGTTGACTCTCATTGCGGGACTGTTGACAAGACTTATCAAAAACCCGTATTTGGGCATTTTGCCTCCCGTTTTGATAAACGCTTTCGGCGTTCCCGTGATATATATACTAATGGGCTACGATATGGCGTTTTGGTATACGTTTTTCCAAGTGCTTTTATCTCAAACCGTTTGGGTTACGGCATTGGGGCTTCCGATGTACTTTTTGACTAAAAAGATACTTTTGAGCATTGGTAAGAATAAATAAAATCTTATTTTTCGTATTAAAAAATTTCTCTTAAGTATTGCGATTTAATTGCGTTTATTGCCAAATAACGCACTGATCTTAACGTATTGCAATAATAAGAATAAACCGTATCTATAGATACTATTCGGATTCGATATATAATCGAGTCCGTTTTTTATGTAAAAAGTATTTTGCGAAATAGAAAAACCTCGCATTTTATCAAAGAAAAACGCTTTCAAAAACGAATACTTGTTCAAAGGCCTTTTTTCGAAAAATCCGTAGTACTTTTTCGTTTTTAAGTTTTCTTTGATTTGACAATACGTAAGAAAAATAATAAAATTTATTTATATGAGAGTACTTTGTTTTGGATTAGTATTAGTGGATTTACTCGCCGTAGGGGTAGAAAAGCTTCCGACGGTGTTCGAAGGAACGACCGCGTGCGACTATACGAAAACCGCAGTCGGAGGCGGCGCGATAAACTCCGCCGTCGCGTTTTCGCATTTTGGTATGGAAACGGATCTTTTGGGAAGAATATCCAAAGATTCGCTCGGAATAGTCGTCCGCCGCTTTTTGAGACGCACGCCCGTTCGAAATAAGCTTATTTTCGACAGCGAGCATTCGACGGGAAGCTCTCTTGTTATAGTGTCGAAAACATCGCAAAAAACCGCGATAGTTTCGCGCGGAGCAAACGACGGAATAGTCAAAGAGGATTTCGATTCGGTGATTTTGTCCGATTACGACTGCCTTTTGGTCAACGGTTTTTTCCAATTTCCGAATATAGTCAACGACTTGCCGACGATTTTTTCAAAAGCGAAAAAGTGCGGTCTTACGATCGCGTTCGATACTGCGGGGTGGGATACAACCGAACGCTGGTTCGAGCAAATAAGGCCGTTTGCGAAATATATCGACTACTTTTTCCCCAACGAAGTTCAGGTGAGGAAATTGGGGCTTAGCGACGATATAGACGAAGCCGCAAACAACTTACTAAGCGAAGGAGTTTCTTGCGTAGTAGTCAAGCTCGGCGAAAAAGGCTGTACGGTTTATAGAAAGGGGAAAGAACCGCTTCATACCGACAGCTTCAAGGTCGATCCCGTCGATACGACAGGCGCCGGAGATTGCTTCGACGCGGCGTTTATGACTTGCAAGTTAGAGGGCAAAAGCGACAAATACGCTTCGAGGTTTGCCAACATCGCCGCCGCGGTAAATTGCACGCATGTAGGCGCTTGTACGGACGTACCCGAAAAAGCATTCGTAGAACGATTGATGAAGATTGAGGGATATAAATGTTAGTAACGACGAAAGAGCTCTTGATAAGAGCAAAAGAAGAAAAATACGCAGTCCCCGCACTCAATGCGAACTGCCTTGAAATGTGCTTGCCGCTCATTCGCGCGGCTGAAAAGCTCAAAGCGCCTCTCATTTTGCAGCTTGGAAGACAATACTTAGGCTTCATGACGCCGAGTGAGATAGCTCCTACCGCAATAGCGCTCGCAAAATCCGCAACGGTTCCCGTTGCGATTCACTTAGACCATGCAAAGGAGCTTTCGCCGTGTGTAGAGAGCCTTAAAGCGGGCTTTACGTCGATAATGTTCGACGGGTCGTCCTATTCGTTCGAAGATAATATTGTTCTTACGAAGAAAGTCGTGGAAGAAGCGAAAAAATATAACGTTCCCGTCGAGGGGGAGGTCGGAAAGGTCGGTCTTATCGAAACGACGGACTTAAACAACATCACCGATAAATCCACCCCCGAGGAGGTAATCGAGTTTGTTGCGAAAACGGGCGTCGATTCCGTCGCTGTTGCCGTCGGAAACGTTCACAGAATGAGAAGAAAGATAGCAAAGCTCGACTTCGAACTTATCGAAAAGCTCTCAAAATCTGTCGATATACCTCTTGTCATGCACGGTGCGAGCGGAATTTCCGACGAAGACGTAAGAAGAGCAATCGAGTGCGGAATATCGAAAGTAAACGTTGCAACGGACTTTAACGTCGCGTTTACCGACGGCTTAAAGAGAGACGTTGCGAACGCTCCCGACGAAACTTTCCCTATGGAGTTTATGAAGACGGGAATGAAGAACGTCTATGACGTTGCGATAGAAAGAATTCTGGCGGTGAAAGCGGATGGAAAATATTAAAATCGGATTTATCGGTTTAGGCGTTATGGGCTTGCCGATGTGCAATAACATAATCAAAAACGGCTTTGAGGTATTTGCTTTCGATAAGGACGAAAACGCAAAACAATCGGCGAAAAACATCGGGGCTATGGTTTTAGACGGCGCGAAAGACGTTGCTAAAAACGCAGACGTAACGATTCTTATGCTTCCTAACGGCGACATCGTCAAAAGCGTTATATCGGAAATCGCGGACGAGCTTATTTCGGGAAAAACGCTTGTCGATATGAGTACGATAAATCTTTCGTCGATTGAAAGTGAGGTTGAAAGACTCAAATACAAGGGTGTTGCCGTTCTTGACGCGCCTGTGGTCAAGAGTAAAGCCGCGGCGATTTCGGGCGATTTAGGCATACTTGTCGGTGGGGAAAAAAGCGACTTCGAGAGACTGCTGCCGCTATTTAAGACAATGGGCAAAAACGTCATATATATGGGCAAAAACGGCAGCGGCTATATAGCAAAAGTATGCCACAATATGCTTGTAGGAGAAATCTCCGTCGCCGTTTCCGAAACGTTGACGCTTGCCAAAAAGCAAGGCTTGAATATTTCGGACTTCGTGACGGCAGTGTCTTACGGCGGCGGACAGAATTTTTATATGGACGGAAAAGCCGCTCCTATTGAAAGAGAGGACTTCACTTGCAATTTCTCGCTCTGCTACGAATATAAGGATTTGAACTTGGCAAAAGAGCTTGAAGAAAAGTCCGAGCTTAATTTGACGGGGCTTGATAACGCCTTGAATAAATATCGCGAGGGTGTCGAAGCGGGCTATTCCAAAGACGATTTTTGCAAAATCATAAAGACGATAAAATAATTTCTCGGGAGATAAAGCGATATGGAAGTAAAAAAGCGTCATGCGTTTTATTTTGGATTGGCGCGAATAGTATTGCGTTTACCGTTTAGAGTAGTATACGGCTATTCTGCGAAAAGATATAAACTTAAAAAAGACAAAAGCTATCTAATACTTTCCAATCACACCGCGCAAGCCGATGCGGTCATGCTTTCGCTTTCTTTCAATCGTCCGATATATTTTATCGCGCAAGACGGGCTTTTGAAGCAAAAATACGGCAAGATTTTGTATCATATGTTTGCTCCTATCGCAAAACCCAAAGGAAAGGCGGAAGCTTTTTCGATAAGAGAATCGGTATCGGTAGTCAAGCAAGGCGGTGTTGTCGGCTTATATGCAAGCGGCAACTGTACTTTTAACGGCGTCGAGAGCGAGATAGATAGGTCGATTGTTAAGTTTATTAGACTCCTGCGTTCCGACTTAATACTATATAACAACGACGGAATGTTCGGAATTGCACCGAGATTTTCGGCAAAAAGAAGACGCGGCAGGTCGTTTGGCTATGTTGTCAAAGAAGTGCCTTTCGAGGAAATAAAGAGTATGTCGGACGACGAATTGTATAAGCTCGTTTGCGATAATCTTTACGTTGACGCGGTGAAACAGCGTGGGAATAGGCTATATAAATCAAAGCACTCGGCGGAGTTTTTGGAAAGGGCATATTACGTTTGCCCGACCTGTAAATCGCTTTGTACGATTTCGTCAAGCGGCGAATACGTCGAATGCTCGCACTGCGGCTATAAAGCGAAATACGGCGCGGATTTGCATCTTCATACCGAAAAAGGCGAGGGCTTTTCCACTCTCAAAGAATGGGACGACTTCCAAAATGATTATATTTCAAACTATACTCCGAAAAAAGGCGAAGCGATTTTCTCCGACGCCATAAGAGTAGTCGAGTGGCACGAGGGAGAGGGCGTTCAAAACGTCACAAGAACGGCTTTTGAGGGCGGTAGAATAACTTTATATCCTGATAGATTCACGGTGGAAAAAGACGGCGAAATCAAGACATTTGAGCTTGAAAAGCTGAAGTTCTCGTTCCAAGGCAGATGGAATCTTCTGACGTACTACGACGGCATGCAATATTACATCTACGGCAACACTCCCTTTAACGGCGTGAAATATGTCGAGATGCTGAAACGACTTAAAGCTCTAAACAGTTGACAATAAAAATAATATATCTTAAAATGAGTATCGGCATCGTTCCGATGCTTGTTTTTTTACTTGCTTACTTGCGGTTTTGTCACAAAATATTGGCTTATTCAGTAAGATTATATCTTTTTGAGAAAAAGAGAAAAGCATAACTTCAAGAAAATAAAATTTTGATATAGGTGTTACTATGGAAAAAGGGATCAAAAGATTTATCGGTTCGAAACGTTTTTATAAAAACGCGTTTGCGATTATCATTCCGATAATATTCCAGCAATTATTCGTTTCTGTTGCGGGATATATCGACAGCTTAATGATAAACTCATATTCCGCTGCAAGCTACAGCGGAGTTTCTGCCGCAAATAGGCTTATGTTCGTATTCACTTTCGTGTTTATCGGCTTAGGCGCGGCTGCGGGGATATTCATTTCGCAGTTCTACGGAGCGGGCAATAAGAACAAAATGGTCGCGTCTTTCAACCTTTCTTGGATGATAGCGGCTGTTTTCGGACTTATTTCTTCAGTTCTTATTCATTTCTTCGGAAACTACGTCGTAGATTTATATATCCAAGGCGCCGAAGCGAGAGCGTACGGATATAGATATTTGGAAGTAATGAAATACGGCATGGTCATTCTTGCAGTCAATATGTCGATTTCGTCATCTTTCCGTTCTGCGAAAGAAACGGTTCTTCCGATGATTTTGGGTATTGTCGAAATATTGATTAACATCTGCTTCAACTATATCCTCATTTTCGGACATTTGGGCTTCGAAGCTATGGATGCAAGGGGTGCGGCGATTGCGACGGTAATTTCGAGAACCGTCAGCCTTATAATTTTCATTTTCGTCGCGCAGTTCTGGAAAAAGTCTCCTTTCAAGGGCTTTATGAAGTTCCCCAAGATCGGAAAGAACCTTTTGAAGTCCTTTGTCAAACGCGGCACGCCGCTTGTCCTCAACGAGCTTTTGTGGTCGATAGGCAACGTAATGTTCGCGATGTTCTATGCATATAAGAACGACCTTTGGTATAACGCTTATGCGTATGCTCAAAACGTTTCCGACCTATTCTTCATTTTCTTTGCAGGCTTAGGTAACGGAACAGCCGTTATCGTCGGTTCTGCACTTGGTGCGGGAGACTTCAATAGGGCAAGAAAGGACGCCGACAGACTTAAAGGTCTTGCCATAATGATGGGCGTAACTATGGGCGTTTTGATGGCGCTTTTGGCTCCTCTTGCAATGACGATGTTTAAGCCCGACGCGGCAACGGAAGAAATCTCCGTCGCAGTACTTAGAATAACGGCGATATTCGTAACGCTTTATGCCTATAACTCTACGTGTTTCTTCATACTTCGTGCGGGCGGCGATAGTATAAGAGCGTTCACCCTCGACCAAGGACCTACCTATCTTGTCAGCCTTCCGATAACGATAGTCCTCGGAATCAACGCCGCGTCGTGGGGCTTGACACTTCCGATTTTATACGCGATTTCGCATATTTCCGACATAGTCAAATTCTTTATGTCGAACGTCTTTGTTAAGGCGGAACATTGGGTTGTCAACCTCACCGAAAAAGCAAACGACGATATAATAGAGGAAGTAGGAGCATAAAAAAGGACCTATATTTGTTCGTAAGAGAGGCTAATCTTTCAAGCGAAGTAATGCAAAGAGTATAGCTGTGAGGTAATAAAACAATTCTTCGGTCGCCTATGGTGACAGCTCTGACAAAAGTGAGCTTATTGATAAAACATTGTCATCATTTGTTGCCTCCTTTGTGTAAAGGGAGGGTGTCACGGCGTTATGCGCCGTGACGGAGGGATTGCTACTTCTGTTAATGCTTTGTTCCTTGCTTCAATGAATGTAAAAAATCAAGAATAATATTTTAATAAAAAAGAGAGTATAAAATATGCAAGACAATTACTTCAAGCGTCTTTGGACGCTCATAATAACGTTTTTCAAAATAGGTATTTTGACGTTTGGCGGCGGATACGTCATGCTTGCTATAATAAGAGACGAGTTTGTCGAAAAACGCAACTGGCTTTCCGACGACGAGCTTTTGCAAGTGTATGCAATAGCGGAATCGACTCCCGGCCCCGTTGCGATAAACGCGGCGACCTATATAGGCAACAAGGCATGCGGCACGGTAGGAGCTATCTTAGCGACTGTTTTCGAGGTTATGCCGGCTTTTGTTATCACCTTTGTCATAGCTACGTACCTAAATCACATAATGGACTATCCCGTCGTTCAAAACGCGTTCAAGGGAATAAAAGCGGGTGTTGCCATTCTCATTTTGTATGCGGGCGTAGATATGTTCAGAAAGATGGAGAAAAGCCCTTTCAACTTGACCGTTGCGATAATATCCTTTGTGTTGATGGCTGTCATCGACGTCTTTGCGATAGATTTTTCTTCGATATGGATCATTCTTTTCTTCGGAGTACTTTCGCTTGTGATATTCTCCGTCAAAAACCATAAAGAAAAAGCTGCCGAAAAGATTTCCGAAACGGCAGATAAGAACGAAAACACCGAAAAGGAGGATAGGGAATAATGAATATCTACCTCAAGCTTTTCTGGGTATTTTTGAAAATCGGCACATTCGCGTTCGGCGGCGGCTACGGAATGATCCCCGTCATGAAACAGGAAGTAGTAAATCAAGGCTGGCTTACCGAAGACGCGTTCCTCGATATAGTCGGACTTTCCGAATCGACTCCGGGACCTATTGCGGTCAATATGGCAACGTATGTCGGAACGACTATGGCTGGCTTTTGGGGCGGACTTATCGCAACGATAGGAGCAATACTCCCCGCGTTTTTGATAATATACTTCATTGCGAAAATCATGCAAAAGTTTGCCGATAATAAGTATATCGCTTCCTTTTTGGCAGGCGTAAAACCGGTAGTAGTAGGCTTTATCGTCGCAGTCGGAATAACGATGATTTTGAAAAACCTCAAGGTAATATCCGGCGGTACGTTCACGATTCCCGACTTTGACGTAAGAGCGCTCATTATCTCTGCAATAGTTGCGTGCATAGCGATAATCCCGAAAGAGGCTTTCAATAAAAAAGTCCCGACGGTTGTGACTATATTGATTTCTGCGGCACTCGGAATAGTTGTATACGCGATATAAAAGCAAAAAACGATAGAATTGTACCCGATTTGTTTGTTAAAATCGACATACGCGTTCAATAATAGTGGATTTTACCGATGTGATTATTTGCTGTTAAGTTGAATTAAGCAAAAACATCTCGAAATACTTCGAGGTGTTTTTTTTGTATATAAGTAGATTATAACTCTTGTTTTAATGAATATAAGCTTTTTAATCTATAGCAAAGCAATTGCGTCGAGTTTTATAATCGCTTTTTAAAAATTGTTAAAAACGAACTATTAAGGCAAAAACAATTGATAGAAAGCCACTAAAAAAGCCGTCTTACCTTTGCGATAAGACGGCCAATATGCGTTTTTGATTATCCTTTCCTAAACTGAGACGGTGTAACGCCCTCGATCTTTAAGAACTTTGCGATGAAGTAGTTTGGGTCGTTAAATCCGATTTCGTTCGCGATTTCATAAACCTTTTTGTTTGTTGTCTTGAGGAGAACTTTGGATTTTTCGATACGGAGCGTTGTCAAATATTCGTTGAATAGGGTGCCTGTTTGTTTTTTGAAAACTCTTCCCAAGTATATCGGATTGATATAAAACTTTTGCGCCAAAGATTTGAGCGTGATATTGTCGGTGAAGTTGTTGTTGACGTAGCTTATTATCGCAGTCAAAGTTTCGTTCTGCATTTGAGAATTATACTCCGTCATTTTGTCGAATAAGCTAAGAACATATTCGACGTAACGCTTTTTGTTGGAGAGAATTCCGCCGTTTTCCGACAGAGCTTCCGCTTGTTCGAGAAGGTCGTTGACGGTGAGATTATCTACCGAAACGAAGCTTGAGATGTTGACGATAAAGGTATTGAATATCGTCTTAAAGCCTGAAAGCGAAATGTTTAGAGCAACCGCTCTGTCGAGGGCTTCTTCCAATGCTTTTTGAAGCTCTTCTTTCGAAAATGACTCGAAAGAAGAGGATATTTCCGTAAACATATCGTTAAGTTCTTTAAAGTCTTTTGCGAATAAGTTGCCCTGATATTTTGTCGGCGTTCCGATGATTCCTGCAAGCTCTTTAGAGAATTCCTTGCCGCCGTCGAAAATATCCGTGCAAGTCATATTGAGGAAAACGGAAAGCTCGCTGTCTGCGCGCTTGTCGAACTCGTTCCAAAGCGATAACGCCTTTTCCTTGTCGATGTCGCCCCACAAAACGGAGAGCATTTTGTCGCCGAACGCCTTGAAGCATTTACAAGAAAGAGCGGGGGAGAATACACTTTCAAAAAGCGAACTGAGCTTTTCGAAATCGCCGTCGAGCTCTTCTTCCGAAAGCTCGATTTCTCTGTTTTCTTTATAGGTTATTTCGGAGAAAAGCAACATCATCTGCTCGCTTTCAGCGCCTAACAGCGAAAGAAACGAGTTGATTGCTTTTTTTGTTTTGTCTCCCGAAAGTATCTTATAAAGCGCTCCGTCAAGAACGGCGTTCTTTTCGAATGTTTGTTGCGAGTTGGCTTCGATTTCGCCGATAAGCTCGTCTAATTTGTCGTTGAGTTCGTCCTCGTCGACGGGCTTGAGAAGATATGCCTTAACGCCGTGCGACATTGCGGTCTGCGCGTAAGTAAAGGTAGAGTATCCGCTCAAAATAATCATCATAGGATTATAGTTCTCTATTTTCTTAATCTCGGCGATCATCTCCAATCCCGACATTTGCGGCATCGAAATATCGCTTATGATAATATCGGGACGCTCGTTTTTGATAATCTCGAGAGCCTCGATCGCGTTCGTCGAGGTAAGCATCTCCGAGATATGGTTTCTTTCGGTATCGATAAGAATTTTAAGCCCCTCGATAGCGTTGATTTCGTCGTCTACGATAATGATTTTATACATAAGTTCACCTCTTTATTGGTTGTTTTCGTTATCTTTCTCGGCTTTTCTGTCCGTATGAACGGGGAGAACGAGCGTAAACGTAACGTTTTCGTCGTCGCTTGTTATGTCAAAGCCGAAGTTGTCATAATAATATCTTAATCTCGCGAATGTGTTTTTAAGACCGACCGATTTCGTGTCAACGTTGAAGTTGCCGTGATAATACCCCAAAATCATCTGTTTTTTCTCTTCGGAGAAATCGACCTTAGGATTTGTTATCGAGAATTCGAAATGCTCTTCGTCCGTTTTTTTGACGTTGATTGAAATAGTTCCTTTGCCGATGACGTTTTGAACGCCGTGTACGCAAGCGTTTTCGACAAACGGCTGTAAGCACATTTTGGGGATCTCGCAAAGATTTGCGTCCTCCGAGATGTTGATTTCGTAATTAAGCTTGTCTTCGAAACGGTATTTTTCGATTGCGAGATACTCTTTTATGAAGTTAAGCTCTTCGGAAAGGGAGATTACGTCTTCGTTCCATGTGATAGACTGACGCATGATTTTCGAAACGTAAAGTATGATCTTCGCCGTTTCTTTTTCACCCTTAATAATCGATTTAAGCCTTATTGCGTTAAGTACGTTGAATAGGTAATGGGGGTTGATTTGCGAAAGCAAGGAATTAAGCTCCGACTGCTTGCGGCGGATCTCCGCCTGATTCTTCTCCATTTCGAGGTCGTAACTTTCCTTGATGAGCGCATGGATTTTTTGAGACATCTCTTCCATAGTCTCTTCGACTATCGCAAGCTCGTTGCTCGGCTTTTTCTTATGCTTTTTCGGCTTGTCGTCCTTGTTGTCGTTGTTTATGTATTCGTTGATGTCGATTGCCGAAACTATGCTTTCGATCTTCTTGATGTAGTTTCTTTGCATGTATTGCATGAAAAGAAGTGATGCAAACAGCGTTACCAAAAGGGGAAGGATTGTCGAAAGAATAATGTCTTTCGTCAAAAAGTCCATCTTTTTCATAACGACGATGAATCGAATCGTTCCGTAATAATCAATGTTTTGCGAAAAAACGAGCGAAAGATCGTCGCCTATTTTGTCGCTTTCTAAAAGCGCGTAGTCTTTAACGGAAAGAGAGGGCGTATAGCCGTTATTCCAAGTATAAATCGGCGTCGAAGTGTCGCCGAAAAGATATGCCGTGCAAGGTATTTCGGTTTCTAAAAGCGCGGAATCGATGCTTTCGATGTCGATGTCGATTTTGATGATATGATCATATGTCGCCATACCGCTGTAATCGAGCTTTCTGATTATCGAGGCGTAGCGCGTTTCTTCGTCGAAGAAAACGAAAACGTCCTTGCCCGCTTCCTGATATGCCTTATACCAATTCGCGTCGATGACTTTGTTGGAATCTATTCTCGAAAGGCAGTCCGTCGAACCGTAAACCGTCGGGTTAGTGGTATAAATTATCGGCGTTTTGATGTCGGAAGTTCTGCTTTGCGCGGCGTAAAAGTCGATAAGCTTTTTGACGTCGTAATAAGAATACTTGTCATAAAAGTCCGTCGCGTCGGTGAACTTTTCGTTCAAGAAACGGTTGATGTCGTAATCGTTATAAATAACCGAAGCAAAATCGAACGCAAAATCGAAGTTCGAATAAAGCGTTTCGGGAATGTCTGCTACCATATAACGACGAGTCGTCGTATATTCCTGTTGCTTGCTGTTATATTGAGCCGTTGCCAAAATAAGACTTAGTAGGAGAATGGGCAAAAGAACGAACACAACGAACGTTATGACGAATCTTTTTCTAAGCGGCATGTTGTCTCTTATCGAAGCCATTAAAAATCTCCTAAAACAATATATAGCAAATACATTTTAACATTATTTTTCCGTTTTGTAAACACATTTTCAAACGATAATTTCTATTGTAGTAAGTATGTTTTCGAGCTATAACGATGCAGTAAACAAAAAAGACGTCAACGAGGTACTTTTTAAGGCTGTCAACGGATAAGAAAGTTAATTCGATTACGATTACGGTTTTGTTATTTTATATATTAACAAATAAAAACAAATCTTCGTATTGACATCGATAAGGCTTTCATATAAAATTATGTTGAAAGAATAAAAAAACGAAAGAAAAGGTGCGCAAAAATGTTGAAAAATGACAAGAGTTTCTCGATAAAAGACGTCTTTAACGTAAGACCTCTTGTCGTTGCGGCGATTTGCCAGATAGCAGGCATAATAACGATGAAAAACGAGTGTCATATATTTGCCGCTATTGTTTTTGTGCTGTTATTCGTTTTCACGTTTGCGATTTTCAAAAACGATAAAGAAAAGAGACTTCTATTCGGAATAATGACCGCATTTTTCGCAATAGGATTTATTTCGGCTTTGATTTTAAGTCTAAGGTATGAAGCGGGTGAAGAAACTCTCGACGGATTGTTTACGGGACACGTAGCGAAAATCGAATATAACGGCTACGTATATTGCAAAAACGTATTTTTAGACGGGGAATATGTCGGAAACATCGTTTTCAAAACCTACGATTATGTCAACGTCGGAGAAGATATATCCTTTGTTTGCGAAGCGAAAAAGCGCGATATTTTCGGATATTACGGCGTGTCCTCGAAAATGTTGCAATTCTTTGCAAAATATGAAGCAACGGGAGTAGAGGTAATAGAGGTTTTCGATTATTCTCCCGCCTTTGACGAAAAGGTCAGAATCTTTTTCAAAAACGAGCTTTTCAAGAATATGTCTTATGACGGAGCGGCGTTATCTTTTGCAATGACCTTTGGCGATACTTCCTATCTTGACGAAGACCTTCTCGATATTATGCGTACTACGGGAGTAGCCCATATCTTTGCCGTGTCGGGACTCCACGTCGGAGTTTTATATTCGATTTTTAACAGACTTATCAAGAACAACTATCGTTACTTCCGCCTTGTCGCAGTTCCGATAGTGCTTTTCGGATACGCGTATATTTGCGGCAATTCGCCGTCGTCGCTAAGGGCCGCGACGATGTTCACCGTTATGAATATCGCAAGCTGCTTCTTTTTGCCGAGTGACAGCATAAATTCCGTCGCGATAGCGGCTATCGTTGTTTTTCTCATATCGCCCTTTTCGGTATATTCCGAGGGCTGTACGCTGTCGTTTGCGGTAGTTCTTTCTCTTATTGTTTTCAAAAACTTCTTCAAGGATTTATTCAAGATTAAAAGCGAAAACAACTTCTTGTCAACGATTAACACCGCTGTTGTCGCAAGCATAGGCTCGCTACCGTTGATGTCTCATTATTTCGAAAGCTTTTCGCTTGTTGCAGTTCCGATAAACGTAATAATCGTGCCTCTTGTCGGGTTTATCTATACCTTGACCTTTTTCCTCGTTCCGATAGGCGGAGTTCTTAACGTAAATCTTCTTCGGGTGTCGGATTTATTGCTGTATTTCGTAGAGTTTATTTGCGCGCTCTTTTATCGCTTCGGGATAGTAGTCAATGTTAAGATGAGTACGTTTTCCGTCGCGGTATATTATCTTATAATGCTCTTTTTGTCGGAATACTGTTTTCTGCACAAGAAGAAAAAAGCCGCGATAATACTTTGCCTTTTTGTCGCTTTAACAGTTTCTTTTTACGTCTAATGCTTTTTCGATAAAAAACGAAGAGATTTTTCTTGCCTAAAAAAAGAAAAACCGCGGCAATTATGTTAAAGCAATGAGTTTTTCCGTTCGATAATAAAAAATTATTGCAAAAACCTTGAAAGAATGATATACTTTATGATATGAAAAGCGCTGAATTTATCAAGAAAATAACAAGCTCCGATCTTCCGCCGTGCATATTGCTTCTCGGCGAAGATTTATATTTTGTTGACGGCGCGTTAAAAAAAATAAAATCCGTTTCGGGCTTAGTCGACGAAACGCTCGATTTTTCGAAATACGACGAAGAAAATATCGACGGATTCTTGCAATCTCTCGATATGTTCCCGTTTTTATCCCAAAAAAGAGTCTCGGTTCTTTCTGTAGAAAAAATCGAGCAAAAAAAGAAAACGTCGGATGAAAAGAGGCTTTCGGAGGACGATCCCGAAGCGTTCAAGAATAAGCAGCACGAAAAGATGCTGAAATCTCTCAAAAAATATGCCGAATCGCCGAATTTATCTACCGTGGCGGTTGTTTGTATCAAGGGCGGAATAACGGGTATCGACGGATTTGAGACGGTCGATTGCGGCAAAGAAAGCTTGCAAAACATAGTCAAATGGATTGTTCTTTCGCTCAAAAAGAAAGGCTTGACAATTTCCGATAAGCTTGCGGAAACCGTTGCCACAAGATGCAACCTCGATATGAAAAGCGTAAAAAACTGCACGGACATTTTGGCGGCATATAAGGGAAGCGGCGAGCTTACTCAAGAGAATATAGATAATCTTGTCGCAGACGAAGCCGAAGCTCAGGTTTTCGACCTTGTCAATGCGATAGTAGATAAAAACACCCAAAAAGCCTTTTCGCTTATCGAAAAAATCAAAGCTCAAAAGATTGCCGGAACTGCTTTTGCCGCGATGCTATATAACAACTATCGCAGAATGTTCTTATCGTGCGTATCGACCTCGTCAGACGACGAGCTTGCAAAGGAGCTTAACGTAAAGCCTTACGCGATAAAGAAAGCGAGGGAACTCGGGAAGAAATATTCGCCGAGGCGCTTGAAAGATGCCATGGAATATTTGGCAGGCGTCGATGCGAAAATAAAAAACGGAAAGATAGCAGATGCGGATACGATAGAGAACTGCGTTTTCCACTTAGCGAACATATAGGGAAATAACTTATGCAAATGCCTACAAGAAAAGATAACAACGTAATAACGCCTTTTTCCGAAAACAAGTCGGTTTGGGTGAATATTTTATATGTAATCAGCTTTTTCGCTCTCAATTGGTATTCCTCAAGGGGACAATTGGAGCTTACGGAATATATGGCAGCCGAATTCGGATACACCTTTTCTATGTCAACGGGGATGGGCGGCTATATAATGACGCTTATAATAAGCGGCTTGATGTCGTGCCTTGTTGCCGAAGTCATGATGAAGCTTTATTATTTCTTCGCGTATAGATATATGCGCGGACTTATGCCCTTTTCGGTGATCGAGTTCAAACGCAATTTCCGTCCGTTTTTGATAATAAGAAACCTCATTGTCGGAATACTTTCACTTTTGTGTCTGACGGAAAACGGATATTTTATCATATTCGGACTTAATCTATTCGAAATGCTCGCCACGATGATAGTGATTTTCCCGTTCTATTTCTTCATGAAAAAACACTATATCAAAGAGGGCTACGGCGGAAGAGTGCTGGTGTCTTTTGCGATACCGTTCGTGCTTTTCAATTTGATAACGTATATATCGCTTTTGGCGTAAGGAGGATGAATATGAAGAAAATCATTTGTTTGATATTATCTGTCGGCATTCTTTTTACGGCAATGTTACCGATTAATACCGCTTATGCCGAAGAAGTCCCCACGTTAATCGCACCGCAGCAAAACGCTCTTTACGAAAAAACCGACAGCGGCGAATATGTCTTTGACGGCGATTTCATAGTAAGCTTTTGGAAAGATCTCGAAGCATTATATTTCGATAGAACGGACGGCACCGACGGCGAAAAAGCGGCGGCGGAATATCTTGCTTCTATTTTGGAATCTTTGGGATTCGACGGCAAGAACGGAAGCTATCTGCAGAGCTTTTCGGTATATAGCGAAGACAGCATAGACAGCGGTTACCTTATGCATTCGCAAAATGTCGTAGGCGTCAAAAAAGCGTCTTTTGAGACAAAGGATACCGTCGTTATAGGCGCGCATTATGACAACGCTTTCGGGCTATCGAACAGCTTGTCGCACGGCTCTTACGATAACGGAAGCGGCGTTTCGTGCCTTGTCGCGATTGCTTATGCGATAGCAAACGAAGAGCTTCCGTATAACGTCGAGATAGTATTTTTCGGCATGGAGGAAATGGGTATGCTCGGAAGCGACGCATATGTTTCCGCTATGACGGAGGATGAAGTTGACAGCGTTTTGATGATGATAAATCTCGACTCCGTTTCATGCGGCGATTATCTATACGTATTCACCGACGAAGTAAAAAGAACTCATGAGACGATGTTTTTCGAATCTGCCGAAAAGCTCGGGACAAATCTAACCGAAATGCCGTGGGATAAAAAATCAAACGGATACTTCAGAGTTGTAGACGAAAAGCCCTTTGTCCACATAGGTATTCAGTCCGACAACGCCGTATTCATGGCAAAAGGTATTCCGACGACTGCGTTTTTGGGATATAACCTTTCGTCGAGCGCGAATATCAACGGCGAGGAGAGCGAGGGCAGAGTTGATATCATGCACACCGTCAACGACAACGTGTCGTCGATTTTGGATATATACGGAGAAAGCTTTGTCAAAGAGCGTTTCGAAACGGTTACGAGCGTCGTTATGACAACTCTTGCAAGAGCTGATTTTGCCGAGAATGCTCGCTATTCGAAAGAGAATCCTACGACGGCAAGTTTTGTTTATTCGACGTGGTTCTTTATGGTTGTCGTAATCGTAGTTTTCGCGGCTTTCGCGGTTTTGGTTTATGTCATAGCCAAAAAGGATTGGGGAAAGCTTCCGACAATCAAAATAATCATAAAAGAAAGGGCAAAAGAGGTTAATACCTTCGAAGAAAACGACGACGGAGACGTTTTCGACTAAAAAATCTATAATATTTAGAGTATTTGCTTTGAAATTTGCGATATTTGTATTAGAATAAATTTACGGAAAAGTATTTTCAAGGGTTAAAGGTTATGAATTTATCGGAGAGATTTTTGGCATTATTGAGCAGTTTCGACGTTTTGTCGGCGATAGATATAATACTTATCACCGCTTTTTATTCCTATGTTTTCATCATAGCGAAAAAGTATAATAGCAGATTCTATATGGTTCTGACCGTCGGACTTATTGTCGTCGCGCTTCTTGCTTCGATGTTCGATCTTTCCGCGACAAAACACATATCGAGTGCGATTTTGGCGCTTTATCCTTTGATGTGCTTCATTCTTTTCAGAACGGAAATCAGACGCGAAATATGGAAAAAATCGGCGAAATCCTCTGTCGGCGAATCTTCCGTAACGACCTTTTCGGGGTCTGAAGAGGAGATACACGAATGTATCGGCGTAATTATCAAAGCTTGCCAAAGCATGAGTAAGAGAAACGTAGGAGCTTTGATTGCCGTCATCCCGTCGCAAATTCCTCAGCAGATAGCCGATACGGGAACGCTTCTCAACAGCGATATATCGACTGAAATAATAGAGAACATCTTCACGCCTAACACCCCGCTTCACGACGGAGCGATGCTTATATCGGGCAACAAAATCGTTGCCGCGGGTTGTGTTCTTCCTTTGACGCAAGACGCTTCTGTTCCGAAAGATCTCGGAACGAGACACCGCGCAGGAATCGGCATAACGGAAATAACGGACGTTCTTTCGATAATCGTTTCGGAGGAAACGGGCGTAATATCGTTGGTTCGCCGCGGCGTGATGAGAAGATACGCCTCTGCCGAAATGATGACGCAGGCGCTCGAAGAAATCTATGGTATAAGGAGTCTTAATCTATGAAAAACTTTTTCAAAACAATAATCAATAATTGGCATGTAATACTCCTTGCTCTTGTTTGTGCGATTTTGACATATATCGCTATTCTTCTTTGATAGAATTTCAAGGTTTGAATTATTTGAAGTCGCTTTTTGAAAAACCTTGACCGCTTTCAAATAAAGTTGTTGAGTAGTAACAAGAAAGCTGTTTGATGTTTTTTTAGATTGATTAAAGGCTAAATTCAATTGTTTCGACTCTTCAACGGATAAGCTTAATAATAGTGTTTTTGGTATTTTATGAAAAATCACCCGACATGCATGCCTTCGGAAATATTGATCCCCGAAGGCATTGATTTAACAAAATGGTCGTGTATAGCTTGCGATCAACATACGAAAGAGAAAGAGTATTTCGAAAAACTCGAAAGCTTTGTGGGAGATGCGGAAAGCTCGTATCGATTGGTTTTTCCCGAGATTTTTCTCGGGGACGACGACGAAAAGCGCATAGAAAGCATCAACCGCACGATGGAAGAATATTTGCAAAAAGGACTCTTCAAAACTTTCGACGGCTATATTCTTACGATAAGAAAAACTTCGTCGGGCGATAGGCGAGTAGGCGTCTTATTGGCGATTGATCTTGACGATTATTCTTTCGAAAAAGGTGAAGAGGCTCTTATTCGTTCGACGGAAGAAACGGTCAAGGAGAGAATTCCCGCAAGAGTAAATATAAGAAAAAACGCCCCTTTAGAGCTTCCTCATGTCATGCTTTTGGCTGACGACGAAAAGTGCGATGTAATCGAACGCTTGGATGAGAACAAGGAACGCTTCGAAAAAATATACGATTTCGAGCTTTCTATGGGCGGCGGAAACGTTGAGGGATATTATATTCCGAAAAGCGAAAACGTCGCTGAAGCGTTTATGAAAACGCAAAAAGGCGGAATACTTTTTGCTGTAGGAGACGGCAATCATTCTCTTGCGGCGGCAAAAACCGTTTGGGAAAACAAAAAGGCAATGGGAGAAACTGACAGCAATGCAAGATACGCTCTTGTAGAGGTCGTGAATATTTATTCTCCCGCAATTGAGTTTAAGCCGATTCACAGGTTGCTTTCTTTTGTCGATTCGCATAAACTTATAGAAAGACTGAAAAACAGCCTTGAAGGAAACGGCAAACTTCTAGTTTTCGGAGAATTCGGAGAAATCGAACTAAACTGTCCTGAAAACGCTGTGGAGTGCTATAAAGAAGTTCAATGTGAGATAGATAAATATTTGTCTGAAAATAGTGGCGAAGTCGATTATATCCACGGCGACGATGTTTTGAAAGATTTATCAAAAGAGAAAAACCGCGTCGGAATAATAATGCCGACATTAAAAAAGAGTGAGATTTTCTCGTCGGTAGAAAAATACGGTTCGCTTCCGCGAAAGACCTTTTCTATGGGTGAAGCGGACGACAAAAGGTTTTATTTGGAACTTAGAAAAATTGTTTAGAAAGGAAATATAAAAATGGACGTAAAGGTATGTAAATTCGGCGGCACGAGCGTTGCTACGGCGGCGAATATCGCAAAGATCAAAGAAATAATCGCAAGCGACGACAAAAGGCGTTTCGTGGTCGTTTCCGCGCCGGGCAAAAGATTCAAGGGAGACGTCAAAATAACCGATATGCTCTATGAGTGCGCTAAGCTTGCAAGGGAAGAGGGTACTTGCGAAAAGCTCTTTTCCGTCATTGGCGAAAGATATTTGGAGATAGCTGAGAATTTAGGCTTAAAAACCGACGTAAAAGCATTGCTTCGAAACACTATGAAACAAATCGACGAAATAAAAACCGACGATTTTGCCGCAAGCCGCGGTGAATATATGTGTGCCGTTTTGATGAGCGAGGTTTTGGGACTTCCGTTTGTCGATGCTGCGGACGTAGTTAAATTCGATGCTAACGGCAAGCTCGATGCTGAATATACCAACGACTTGATGTCGAAAATACTTTCGTCGAAAAACGGCGCTGTAATCCCCGGTTTTTACGGAGCAGTCCCAGGCGACGATATAAAGACCTTTTCAAGGGGCGGTTCCGATATAACGGGCGCGCTTGTCGCAAGAGCGGTCAATGCGAGCGTATACGAAAACTGGACGGACGTCAACGGATTTAGAACGGCAGACCCGAGAATAGTCAAAAACGCAACGCAAATGGAAACTCTTTGCTATCACGAGCTTCGCGAGCTTTCCTATATGGGCGCCGACGTTCTTCATTCGGAGTCGATTTTCCCCGTAAAGCAGTCGGGAATTCCCATAAACATTCGAAATACATTCGAGCCGCAAAACAGTGGCACGATGATCGTTCCCGACGAAAACTATGAGGGCAACGGCAAAACGATAACGGGTATCGCGGGCAAAAAGGGCTTCACCGTAATAACGGTCGAAAAAGCGATGATGAACTCCGAAATAGGTTTTGCGAGAAAGATATTGACGGTTCTCGAAAGATACGGCGTTTCGCTCGAACATATGCCGACGGGAATCGATACCATATCGATAGTTATCGACACGAAGGATATATCGGCTGGGCTTAAAGAAAAGATCATCACAAGAATTCGAGAAGCCGTCGAGCCTGACAGAATCACGGTTCACGACGATATAGCCCTTATCGCCACGGTGGGTTTCGGAATGAGAAACTACATCGGTCTTTCGGGCAAACTTTTCTCTGCTCTCGGGAAAAACGACGTCAACGTCGTTATGATCGACCAAGGCTCTTCCGAAATGAATATCATTATCGGTGTAGAGGATAGCGATTACGAAAAATCGATAAAAGCAATCTACGCCGCTTTTTGCTAAAAATATCAAGATTGAATAAACGGCGAAAGCGAAAAGTAATTTATCAAAAAATTCTTCTAAACATAAAAATCAAACGCCTCGAAAAAAACTTCGAGGCGTTATTGTATATATAAGAAATTAGCAAAACTTGCGATATTTAAGCCGCACGGTTATTCTTATACCATTCCGTTTCGGAAAGGATAGTGTTGTTATTCGAACAGTTGACCGTAACGTTTGTTCCGTCGGACGTAACTACGATGTTGCCGTTAAGGTCTGTAAAGCCCTTGTCGTTATCCGAAATAACGGAGGTTACATATATGTTCTTCGTATACTTTTCGATACGACGAAGTGCCGCGAGTGCAGGGAACATATTGTCGGGATTGTCCGTATATTCATCGCTTCCCGCAACGCACGTTACGACGACGATGTCGGGATCTACGATGTTAAGAAGCGTTTCCGTCGAGCCTGTATAGCTTCCGTGATGCGCCGCTTTGAAGAGATCGACTTTTGAAAGATTATTGTTTTGAACCAAAAGCTCTTCACCTTCTGCTTCGAGGTCGCCCGTCAAAAGGAACTTATTGTTTCCGCAAGTAAAGAGTAAGCAAACCGAGAAGTTGTTTTCGTTAGAGGTGTCGTTTTCGTAATAGTAGTTATAAAGTATCTCCATCGTAATGCCGTCGCCTAAGGTATAAACTCTTTGCGCACCGCCCTCGTTGTTATAGCATTGAAGCGCGGTGTAGTGCGTCGCACCGCTTGCAACCTCAGCGTCGCGTTTTGTTATGTAGTTTTTATATATGCTCGATGTCGCGTCGGTGAGAGGGAAGTCGATAATGGTTTCGCACTCATATCTGTCAAAGATTCCGGGCGCAGATTTGGTTCCGACAAACGCCGCGATATGGTCTTGGTGCGCGTGCGTCGCGATAACGTATTCGAGCTTGCCGTCCGTGCAATACTTGTCGATGTAATTTGCAATAGCGTCGGAAGAGTTCCCGCGGCTGCCTGCGTCGATAAGTATGTCGTTGTCGCCCGCTTTGATGTAGATTGCGTCGCCCGCATATTTATTCCCGAGTGTCAAAAAATGAATGGAAAAATCGCCGATTTCGCCCTCATAAGGCGTCGTTTGCGACGGTGAGGGGGATGGCGACGGTGTGCCGAATATGCCGTCGATAAAATCTTGCCCGAATAAGAAATATCCTGCAACGAGAATTACTATGACAAGAACAACCGCAAGTACTTTTTTGCCGCCGTTTTTCTTGCTCTTTTTAGATTTCTTTTTTGCCATATGAAAATACCTTCCTTTATAAATATAATAATCTTAATATATATTGCGCAACCAAAAACCAACGTTTCTTTCGCTATAAATGCGGTTGCTGCAAAGCAAATCATAAAATTGCCGTCAAATCGAATAACCGTCAAGGTCGATAAGGTGTTCTTCGAAGTTTTCGTAATTATCGAATATCACCGCATCGTAACCGCCGTCGTCGGCGATTTCCTCCAAAACGTCGTATATATCGTTAGAAAGTCCTACTTCGTCGAAATGCCTAAGCGCGCGAAGAGCCGTTTTGAAGTTCTTTTTCGCAACGCCTTGCTTTTTCGCAAAGACCTCTTCCATGATGTAATCGACGTTGTCGCACTTGTTTTCAAGACGTCTTTTTTCGATTTTTTTCAAAATCTGTTCCGAATAACCGTCGTCGTCAAAAACGGCGTATTCATCGATGTTTCCGCTTGAAATTGCATATATGAAATATTCCATCAAACTCCCTCCGTATTATTGTTTATCTTCATGCAAAAACGCATTTGAAATATAATGCTTGAATTTCAAAGACGTTATCTTTATTAAATTGTTTTACAAAATGTTGCAGTACTTTTGTTTTACTGGATTTGAATTTTGTCTCACTTACAAATATGGTAGTAGTTTCTTGAAAAATAGGGTAGTAGTTCTTGAAAACTTGCAAGTAATAAGTGATTTTTGCAAATCAAATGTTGTAGAACGTTTTATAATATCTTTCAAGCATTTATCCTTGCAAATAAAGTGGTAGTTATTCTTAAAATTTACAAGGAATAAGTTGTTTTTCGTCAACCAACCGTTTTGCAAAATGTAGCAGTGCTTTTGAAACATTTATCTTGCTTCTTAGTTTGTATTATATTATTAAAAACCGCTTCTTGTCAATACGTTTTTTCGATATCCCTTGCTGCTGCAAAACTGTATACTATGTCCTTGCACAAGTTGTTAACAATCTTACTCTTGACTAGAGCCGCCGCCCGACGGTGATGAGATGTCGTTTTTTAAATCCTTGCGTAATATTGTGCCACTAACTGGTAGGGCGGTGGCACAGCTTACGCCGAAATGAAAAACTAATTTATCCAAATAGGCTCCCTTAGCAAGGGCGCTGTCGCCGAACGGCGACTGAGGGATTGTTACATCGCTACTTTTCAACATTCTTTTGTGTTGTGCGAGTTTTGTTGTTAAGGCTTAATAGATCAATCTACAATCTTTCTCCAAACTTCTCATAACAAAAATGAAAAACCTGTGTGATTATTTCGTTATTGCACAAAAATGTTGACAAATCGCATATTTCGATATAATATATAAATATATAATCCGATACTATTATTTTGGGGGTATTTATAGTATGAAACATGTATTCGTGGTGAACCCTGCGGCAGGTTCGAATAGCGATAAATCGGAGCTTATAGATAGGATTAACGCTCTTGACGTTGAAAAAGAAATTTACTTTACTAAGTGCGAAAAGGACGCAACGTCTTATGTTCGCACATATATAGAGCTTCACGGCGACGAAGACGTTCGTTTTTACGCTTGCGGAGGAGACGGAATACTCAACGAGGTTGCCAACGGACTTATCGGAACGAAGGCTGAATTTGCCGTTATTCCTTGCGGCACGGGCAATGACTTCGTAAAAGCTTTCGGCGGAGCGGACAAGTTTGACTTAAACAACGTCGTAAACGGAACGGCTCAAAAGCTCGACGCGTTGAAAGTCAACGATACGTATTGTATAAACGTATGTAACTTCGGCTTTGACGCGATGGTTGCAAAAACGGCAAACGAGCTTAAACTCAAAGGCAAAAAGAACCCTTACGGCGGAGGTGTTTTCAAAGCTATATTCACGGCAATGAATAACAAAGTTTTCGTCGAGGCGGACGGAGAGCTTTTGAATGAAAAAGGCAATATGCTTCTCTGCACGTTGGCTAACGGACAGTATGTCGGCGGACAGTTTTTCTGCGCCCCGAGATCGAAAGCAGACGACGGACTTATCGACGTTTGCATAGTCAAAGTAATCACTATCTTCAAGTTCCTTTCGATACTCAACATCTACACCGAGGGCAAGCATTTCGAAGATAAGAAGTGCGCGAAGATTTTGAAATACCGTCAAGCTAAGAAGATAAGAATGCATTCCGATACGGACTTTTATGTATGTATCGACGGCGAGATGCTCAAAGGAAAGGAGTTTAACGTAGAGATCGTTCCTTCGTGCATAAACTTCGTTCATCCGAAAGCCGACTAAATAATAATCATAATACTAAAGAGTAAGGGTATAATATACTATGGTAGTAGCTTCACAGGTCATTGCGGCATTGCTGCTTACGTGTTATTCCATAACAGAAAAGCAATTGATAAGTTCTTGGGCTGATCTATGGGTTTTTCTTGTTGTCTTTTTTGTATTTTATCTTGCTATAAACGTCTTATATTTTGTATATCTTTTCATCATCGGCGCGCTTCCCGATCAAAGCAAGGAAATAAAAACTCCGTCCACTTTTTATCAGCACGAGTTTAAGTCGGCAAACAGATATTTGATCTATCACGCAGGCGCGAAAATCCATGTTTCGGGGAAAGAGCTTATCGACGAAAACAACAAATACATATTCATATCCAATCACCGTTCCCGTTTCGACCCGATGGTGCTTGCGTATGCGTTCCCCAAGAATAAAATGGCGTTTGTAAGTAAGCCCGAGAATTTCAAAATCCCGATTGCGGGCGGCGTCGTATATAAATGTGGCTATGTGGCAATGGATAGAACTGACGTAAGAAAAGGTCTTCAAGCGATAAATAAAGCTTCCGAAATGGCGAAAACCAACGACCTTTCGATGGGAATATATCCCGAGGGAACGAGAAACGACACCGAAGAAACATTGCTTCCTTTCAAGAACGGCGCTTTCAAACTTGCGCAAAAAGCAGAGCTTCCTATAGCCGTCGTTACCGTCAAAAACACCGAAAGAATAGCAAAGAACTTCCCTTTCAGAAAGACGAACGTCTATGTTGATGTTTTGAAGATAATCCCCGCCGAAGAAGTCAAAGCAAAAAGAACGGTTGAACTGTCGGAGAAAATAAGAGCTTTGATGCTCGACAATCTTTCAAACTACGAAGAAATCGACGAAAAGAAACAAACGGCAAAGCTATAAAATTATTAGATAAATAGTATGAAAAGTCTCCGAATGGGGACTTTTTCTTATATAAAAAACCGCTCGAAAAATCGAGTGGTTTTTGCTATGTTAAAGCTTTTTGATTTACGCGTTTTGCAAATCTTTTGTTTTCTTTTTGAATGTATACATAAAGTATGCCGTTTCCGCAATGCCCGTTATCGTCCAAGAAACGGGATATATGAAATATAGCGACTGGATTGTGTGGAAGTATGCAAAGATTGTATATATCCAAATAATTCTGAAAATGCACGAGCCGGTAATAACTATTGCCGTCGGAACTTTCGTCGAGCCTAAGCCTCGCGACGCGGCGAGGGACATATCCATTATCGGAACGATGGGGTAGGCAAGACCTATGATAAACAGCCTATAATATCCTGCTTCTATGACTGCGGGGTCGTTGGTGAATATTCTAAGAAGCGTTTTTCCGAAAACCGCAGTAAACGTTCCGTAAAGACCTGCAAGAATTATCGCATAAAGCATAGCCGTCGTATAGCTTTCCTTGATACGTTTTTTGTTGCCTGCACCGAAATTCTGGCTGATACAGCTCGAACCTGCGGTATAGAACGCGTTAAGAAGGGTATAGTTTATCGTTTCGATCTGCGTTGCGGCTGTGTTACCGTTGACGTAAACGGTATCGAAAGAATTGATTGCGCTTTGAATGAAAAGGTTTGCTACTTGAAAGATTGCGTTTTGAATGCCCGCCGGAAGACCTAAGGAGATAATGAGCTTTGCCTTGCTTTTATAAATACGGAAATTCTTGAAATCGAGCCTAAAAATATCCTTCTCTTTGATAAGAGAAATAACTATGCAAATGGCGGAGAAATATTGCGAAATGATAGACGCAATCGCAACGCCCTCTACGTCAAGGTGAAATACGATGACAAAAACAAGGTTAAGAATAACGTTGATTATTCCCGAAACCGTCAAAATCGAGAGGGACTTTTTCGGATTGCCTACCGCCGCATAAACGCCGTCGCCGAAGTTATATAATCCCATTGCGGGCATACCGAGAAGATATATTCTCAAGTATAAAAGCGCACCGTCGAAAAGCTCGTCTTTGGTTTTAAGAAGTTTAAGAAGCGCTTTGCAAGAAAGCTCGCCGATAATGCAAAAAACTATTCCCGACAAAAGGCAAACGACAAGCGCCGTTCTTACGGTATGCTTAACGTTTTTCTCGTCTTTTGCGCCGAAAAAGCGTGCAACTAGAACGTTTACGCCGCTTCCCATTCCGATCAAAAAGCCTGTAAAGAGCGATACGAGCGTCGTAGTTGAGCCTACCGAACCGATTGCCGTGGTTGACGATGCGAATTTACCTACTACCGCGATGTCTGATATGTTGAACAAGATTTGCAAAAGGTTAGAAAGCATTAAGGGAAGAGCAAAAACTATGATTTGCTTTTTCAAGTTTCCCTTAGTAAAATCCTTGCTTGCAGATTTTTCCATAAATAAATACCTCTCATTATGTCGCAAAACGTTTTTCGAAAAGCCTCGTGGTCGGCAATTTTCGATAAAACAAAAAGGTGAAATATATCATTTCACCCAATGCGCATTTTAGTCTTTTGTTAAGCGAATGTCAATCGAAAAACCGCTTAAATTTTATTTGATGAGATTTTCGATGTCTTCTTTCGAAATAAGTCCGATAGATTTGTTGACGACCTCTCCGTTTTGGAAAACAAGGAGTGTGGGAATGCTCATAACGTTGAACTTAATCGCAAGATCGCGCTCGTCGTCAACATTGATTTTTCCGACCTTAATCGTGTCGTTAGAAGACGCAACCTCGTCAACGATAGGGGAAAGCATTCTGCAAGGTCCGCACCAAGGCGCCCAAAAATCTACGAGTACTTTTTTGTCTGACGAAAGAACCTCGCTTTCGAAGTTTTCCGTCGTTATAGTAACAATGCTCATATGTGATACCTCATAATTTTATTTATAATAGTTTACCACATATCGAGCATAAATACAATAAAAATCCGATTATTTTAGGCTTTGGAAATAAAGCAAAACTCTACTAATTACGGGAAATGCACATTTACTCATAATGTCCGCTTGCGATTTTATCTATGCACTCCAAAAAATAGTATCCGTCGGAGAGCGGATTGAAGGAGGAGAAAGAAGCTCTTAAAAAGCCTCTTTCGGACGAGCCTAAGAAACTATGTATTAAAGGAGCGCAAAAATACCCATATCGCAAAGCTATATCGAAGCGATAATTGAATATGTCTGCCGCCTCCGACGGATCGATGTTTTGAATGTCGAAACTGAAAAGTCCTGACTTGTTTTTGACGGAAAAGAGCCTTGTCTTCTTTGGAATATTATCATATAAAATATCCGAAAAAGCTTGCATTTTCGAACGTATTTTCTCTTTGTTTTCGATAGTATAGTTTATTCCCGCAAGTCCGCCGCATATGCTTGCCACGGGAAGAGTGCCGCTTTCAAAACCGTCGGGGAAATTCGGCACTTGGTTAAGGTTAAGAGAATCCGTCCCTGTTCCGCCAAATATTATAGGCTTTAGCGGTGCGTTTTTCGCCACTAACAAAAAGCCTAATCCCGTCGGGCAAGAAAGCCCTTTGTGCGCGGGAAGACAAAGATAGGAGACGTTGCATTTTTTCATATCGATGTCGATATATCCCGCACTTTGCGCACCGTCCACCAAGAAAAGTATGTCGGAATTATTAAGGTAATTGCCTATTCCTTCGATGTCGTTAGTTGTTCCCGTAACGTTCGAAACGTGCGTAATAGCGACAAGCCTTGTGTTTCTTCTCATCGCGTTTTTGACTTCCTTTGAAGTTATCGGCAAATATGGCTTTTCGGGATAAACGACGGTGTAATCGATAAGGCGACGTTCTTTAAGATAATGTATCGGACGAAGAAGCGAGTTATGCGCATAACAGTCAACGATAACGTGAGATAAGGGCAAAGCCCCGCTAAATATCGCCATATTGAGGCTTTCGGTGCAGTTTTTGGTAAAGATTACGCGCTCTGGATAATCGAAGTTAAAAAGCGTAGCGACTTTTTCGCGTAAAAGCCTGACCTTTTCCGCTTGCTTTTCGGCGAGCTTGTGGCTCGAACGCGTTGGGTTGGACGGAAAAAGCAACGCGTTTTGAACTTCTTTAATTACTTTTTCGGGCTTGAAACCGCCCGTTGCGGCGTTATCGAGATATATCATTTTGAAAAGTCAATCAATATAATGAATTATCGAAAAAACAAAAGAGAAGAAAGCAAACATAGCTTTCAAATAAAGTGTATGTAAGGAGTGTGAAATAGGTGAATGGTTTCGAAATGATAACGGTGTTTAATAACAGGGATAGCCTTTATGCCTTAAAGCGCGTATTAAGTGGCTTCGGTATCGAGTCAAGGGTGGTTTCTACGCCCGTGAGAATAGGAAAGGCCTGCGGAATATCCCTTGCGATAAGAAGCGTCGATTATGTGCAATCGATGAAAATAGCAAATAAATATAATATAAAAATCGCGGCGATATATATGAAAAAAGAAGGCGATAGAAAGGGAGATTTCGTAAAAGTTCAGAATTTGCAAAAATAAGCCGATATATATTTGCAAATGAAAGGATATTTTGATAAAATACAATAGGTATGTTATGTGTAGATTTCGATGGAATTTATAACGGCTTGAAAGAAACTCACGGAGAAGTCAAGCCCGCACTTGAGTTTTCGAACGTGTTCGAGCTTTTGATTGCGGTAATACTTTCCGCGCAATGCACGGACAAGCGTGTTAATATAGTGACGAACGAGCTTTTCAATGTGTGCAATACGCCTAAAGCTTTCGTCGATATTTCCGAGGAAGAGCTTGAACGGTATATAAGAACGTGCGGACTTTCCAAGTCGAAAGCAAGGCATATCAAAGAAGCTTGCCAAAAGATTGTTGACGAATATAACGGCATTGTTCCGAATACGCGAGAAGAGCTTATGACTCTTTCGGGCGTCGGAAGAAAAACCGCTAACGTCGTTTTGGCTGTAGGATACGGCAAAAACGCGATAGCCGTCGATACTCACGTTTTCAGAGTGTCTAACAGAATCGGACTTGCAGATGCAAAAAACGTCGAAAAGACCGAATTGCAGCTTATGGAAAACATTCCCGAAGAAAAGTGGAGCGAGTGTCACCACCTTTTGATTTATCACGGAAGAAAGGTGTGCAAAGCGCAAAAACCCGCTTGCGAAGAGTGCAAAATTAATAAGTTTTGCAAATACTATTTAATGAAAAAGAACCTAAACGAAAATAAGGATAGATAAAAGGAAAAAGCAATGTTTATAGATAAAGCCACGATAACGATAATCTCAGGGAACGGCGGCAACGGCTGTAAGTCGATGAAAGCCTATTCGGGAAAGCCCAACGGCGGCCCCGACGGCGGTGACGGCGGAAAGGGCGGCGACGTCGTTTTCAAGGTTGCTCCCGATAAGAATAACTTGATCGACTTCAAGTTCGCTCAGCACTTCAGAGCCGAGAACGGCGAAAACGGCGGATCGAATCTTTGCTACGGAAAAGGCGGCAAGGACGTTGTCATATATGTTCCCAAAGGCACCGTTATAAAAGACAAAGAAACGGGTGCGATTATTGCCGATATGTTCTATGACGACAGCGAAAAGGTCGTTTTGAAAGGCGGCAGAGGGGGAAAGGGCAACGTAAAGTTTGCAACCCCCACAAGGAAGGCTCCGCAGTTTGCTCAGCTTGGCGAAAAGGGTATGACAAAGCAAG
>CAZIPL010000002.1:0-77345 GCA_964541255.1 uncultured Clostridia bacterium
CTCAGATTGCTAACGCAATCAGCTCCCCTTACGCAGAGGAGCCTATAATAAGGATTGTTATTATATATCTTTAGCGAAAGGAGGGTATTTTTTTGAAAGATTTTTAAGGAGAGTTTTGTCGTGGGAACGAAGATTTCGTAAAAATTGGATTTTTATGTATAACCTTGAAAATATTGTCAATAATCGTAGCACAAAACAAAATCAGGAGACGAGAAAATGCTTAAATTTTTGAAGAAAAACGGTTATTACATTATGTTGGGGGTGTGCGTTATTTGCATCGGTGTCATGATTACCATGGCGGTCAGCTATTCGGCTAAATTCGAAGAGTTGAGAAAGCCTTCGAATTCACCGACGGTAACGACCTCCCCGAAGCCCTCGGAAACGGTCAAACCGACACAGACGACAAAGCCCGTAGATAACTTTCCGATAGAGTTCGCATTGCCTGTTGACGGAGCGGTTGTCGGAGAAGATTACGCAATGGATTCGTTCGTATTTTCCGAAACGCTCAACCAATGGCAAGCGCATTCGGGAATCGACTTTGTAACCGACGGACAAGCGGACGTTATGGCTTGCGGAGACGGAACGGTCGTCGAAGTCATTACGGATAACATCTTGGACGGTAACACCGTCGTTATCGACCACGGGAACGACCTCAAGAGCTATTATAAGTCGCTTGCCGCCGACGTTGCGGTCAAAGAGGGAGACGTCGTAACCAAAGGTCAGGTCATCGGCAAGACCTCTACGAGCGGATATTCCGAGTTCAAGACGGGCGACCACGTTCATTTTGAGATAACCTTGAAAGGGGAATACGTCGATCCCAACGGATATTTCGGAAGCGAAAAGTAAGTCATATATAAATTCATTTCTTCCCCCTTATTAAAAAGCACGCATCGATTTGAAGATTTCGGTGCGTGGCTTTTTTTTGTATTGAAATTCTATTTGGTTTTATACATATCGCGGAACTTTTTCGGGGTCATACCGTGCTTTTCTCTGAAACGCCTATGGAAATAGCTTTTGTTTTCATAACCTATCGCGATAATGATTTCCGAAACGTCCGAGTCCGTCGAAAGGAGCATTTTTTCTGCTTTTTCAAGTCTTCGATTTACGAGAAGCTCTTTGAAAGGCACGCCGAAAAGCTCTTTGACTTTTCTGCTGGTATATTCTTCCGAAAGGTTGAGGCTTTCCGCAAGCTTTTTCAGCGAGCAGTCGTTGTAGTGCGAGGAAATATATTTTTCCGTTTCTGTCTTTATTCTGTTGCTTTTGCTCCGCTTTTCGTCGTGGCTCATAAGGCAATCGGTGTATTTTGAAAGATATGAAAACAGCAATAGCAAGCATTGCGATATAATGCCGTAATCGGGAGCTTCGAAAGCAAGAGAATATATGAGATTGTCGAGAAGATTTCTTATCGGGAATTTATCGGCTATCGAAAAATGCAGATAATCCGGCTCACCGACTTCTTTAGCGTTTTCGGCGAAAAAGTCCGAAAAGAGGGAATTGCCGACTAAATTGCTCCTTAGGTAATTCAAAAAGGCGTCGGACAAAATGAAGTTTATTCCTATGTCCGTTTTTTCGGCTTTTTTGATTGCGTGGCGCATATGTCTGTTCATTAGGAGAATATCTCCCTCGTGAAGAGTGATTTCTTCTCCGTCGATGACGTGCGTTATTTCCCCGGAATAGACATACATCATTTCGGTGTAATCGTGCCCGTGCTCGGGGAAATTCCCGAAACGCGTGTGTGTTCTTATGTATACGGGGTTGTCGCTCATTTTATTGCCGAAAACGACGAAGTCCCGCCCCGTCGTATAGATGGCTTTATCGACGTTTCCGCCCGAAAGAAGTGCCCGTTCTTCTTTCGTTATTTGCGACAGTTTTTCAAGTATTTCTTCTCTCATATCGGAAATTATATCGCAATTATCGAAAAATGTCAATATCAGATACTAATTATGTCAAATTGCAACCTTGTTTAACGTCAATTTTGTGGTAAAATGATATTAAGAACAATGAATGAGGTTTAATTATGAAAATTTGTAACTTAAGAGTAAACGGCAAACGCGGTAACCTTTATGTTGATGAAAACCCTACCGTTTCGTTTTATATCGAAAGCGATAATCTCGGCGCGATGTTAAAGTCCTATTTCGTCACTCTTTTTGACGAAAGCGGAAAAACGCTTTGGGAAAGCGGCACGATAGAAAGTGCGGAAAGCTTCGGAATAAAGCTTCAAGGAACGCTTGAAAATTATTCGAAATACAGCGTCAAAGTCGAAGCGGAAGACAGTTTCGAAGAAAAGGACGAAGCTTCGATCGAATTTTCTACCGCAAAGGTAAACTGCGGCTTTTCGGGGAAGTGGATAACCGACGGCGAATATACTTTTGAAAGCGGTTCGCCCGTTCCTTTTGTTTTCAAAAAGGAATTTTTGGCAGAAAAGAAGCTCAAAAAAGCGGAGATTTATGCTACGGCATACGGAATTTATACTCTCGTTCTTAACGACGAAAGAGTTGGAAACGAATACTTGACTCCGTATTTTACTTCGATGAACAAGGTTTTGCAATATCAGGTGTATGACGTTACGGAATCTTTGAAAGAGAACAACGTGCTTTTTGCCGAGGTTTCGGGCGGCTGGGCTTGCGGAAGATACGGTCTTTCGAATTCCAATAAAAACTTCACCGACAAGCAATATTTCCTTGCCGACATCGTTCTTACTTACGAAGACGGTGAAAGAGAGGTTGTCGGCACGGACTCGAGCTGGGGAATTGCAAGAGGCGGAAGATATTCTTTTGCCGATATTTACGACGGCGTTGTTTTCGACGCGAACGTTGACCTTAATACGCTTTCCTATAAAAACGCAGATGAGGTCCCGTCGCCTAAAAACGCGGAACTTAAAGCTACGTTCGGCGAAAAGGTTTTGCTTCACGAGGTTTTTAAGCCTATTTCCATTAAAAAATCCGAGAAAGGATATATATACGACTTCGGTCAGAATTTGGCGGGACTTGTCAGATTCACGGTCAATGCGAAAAACGGACAGAAGATTACCGTTCGTCACGGCGAGATTTTGTCAAATAAAGGTGAGATATGCTACGGACCTCTCCGCACGGCAAAAGCTACGGTAGAATATACCGCAAAAGACGGTAAGCAGACATTTATTGCAGATCATACCTATATGGGTTATCGCTACGTCGAAGTTATGGGCTGCGATAAAGACGATATCGAGGTCGAAAGTGTTGCGCTTTATTCCGATTTCGACGTCATCGGAGGCTTCGAATGCTCCGATCCGACGCTCACAAGACTTCAGAAAAACATCGAGTGGGGCGGCAAATCGAACTTTGTCGACATTCCTACCGACTGCCCGCAAAGAGACGAAAGACTCGGCTGGACCGGTGATATCGCGGTGTTCTCGAGAACGGCTGCGTTCAACTTCGATATGACGCGTTTTTTCGATAAGTGGCTCAACGACGTCAGACTCGATCAAACGGAAAACGGCGGACTTGCCGCTGTTATTCCGAAGGTTTCTTTGGGCGGACAGGGACAAAGAAAAGACGGCAACGATAACGCAAGCTGCGGTTGGGGCGAGTGTTGCATAATGGTTCCTTATGCGGAATTTATGGCTCGCGGCGACAAGGCGTTACTTTCCCGTCAATACGATTCGATGAAGAAGTTTATTGAGTGCGTACTTAACGAAGGTATTCTTTCGAAACACGGGTATAAAAAATATATTTGGGTAAAGCCCATGCTGTACGGCGATTGGTGCGCTCCCGAAGAAGCGATGTTGCAGTGGTTCGGCAAACGCAAATGGCTGTATACGATATATCTTTTCAATTCGTTGAAGATGCTCGAATACTTTGCTAAAAACTTGGGGAAAACCGACGACGAAAAATATTACGGCGACTTGGCTGAAAAGGTCAGAGAAGCGTTTATCAAAAAACTTACCGACGGCAAGGGCAAGATGACAAAGGAATTCCAGTCGGGCTATACTTGCGCGTTGACGTTCGGAATTTATCCCGATGAGGAAACGAGAAAGGCATTTGCCGAAAACTTGGCAAGACTTGTCAAAGAAAAGAACTATCATTTGGCAACGGGATTCTTGGGAACGCCGTATCTACTCTTCGCACTTTGCGATAACGGATATAAAGACGTTGCTTACAAGGTTCTTATGCAAGATACTTTCCCGAGCTGGCTTTATGAGATAAAGCAAGGCGGTACTACCGTTTGGGAGCGTTGGGACGGAATTTTGGAAGACGGCGCTATCAACGACGCACCGTTGCAGCCGTTCAAGTATAAAAAGCCTACTAATACGGGCGGCGATGGAACAAAGGGTATGCTTTCATTCAACCATTACGCATACGGCGCGGTCGGCGACTTCTTGTATAGAAGAGTTGCGGGTATCGAGGCAAATGCGCCTATGTATAAAAAGTTCACGGTAAAACCCGAAATCGGCGGCGGACTTACATACGCAAACGCACATACCGAATGCCCTTACGGAAAGATTTCTTCCGGTTGGAAAATTGAAAACGGCAATGTCGTCATTAACGTCGAAGTTCCTTGCGGAACGAGCGCTGACGTAGTTATGCCGTCGGGTAAGATTAACACCGTATCAAGCGGTAAATATACCTTCAGCGAGGAATTGAGATGACAAGATATCATTTGGCAATCGACATCGGCGCTTCAAGCGGACGTCATATCGTCGGCTGGCGCGAAAACGGCGAGCTTAAAACGCAAGAGGTTTATCGTTTTTCAAACAATGTCACGGAAGAAAACGGACATCTTGTTTGGGACATCGAGCACCTTTTCGACGAAGTCGTAAACGGCATAGGAGTTGCTTTGAAAAGCTATTCGATAGCAACTGCTGCAATCGATACTTGGGGCGTTGATTATATGCTCTTAGACGAGAACGACAAAGAGATTATGCCTATGTACGCATACCGCGACGGCAGAACGGAAGAGGCGGCGAAAGAAGTTCATTCGATAATCCCCTTCGAAAAGCTCTACGAAAAAACCGGTACTCAATATCAGGCGTTCAATACGATCTATCAGCTTTATGCGGATAAGCTCGCGGGAAGACTTGAAAAGGCGGCGGACTTTTTGCTAACTCCCGAATATTTGAGCTTTAAGCTTACTGGAATCAAAAAGCGCGAATATACCATTGCTTCGACGACCGGACTTATCAATGCGAAAACGGGGCAATACGACCTTGAAATCGCAAAAACGTTGGGACTAAGCGAAAGCCTTTTCAAGGAAGTATCGCAGCCTGCTACAATAGTCGGCAAGCTTTCTCCCGAAATCGAAAGAAGAGTCGGAGGAAATCTCACCGTTGTTTTGGCGCCCTCTCACGACACTGCGAGTGCGGTTGAGGCTATCGACGGCGACGTTGCGTATATTTCGAGCGGCACGTGGAGCCTTATCGGGGTCAAAGCGGAAAAAGCCGTAACTACGGAAACGGCGTATAAATACAACTTCGCAAACGAAGGCGGAGTGGGGTATATAAGACTTCTCAAAAACGTAACGGGGCTTTGGCTTATACAGAATGTTTATAGAGAGCATAATCAAAAATATTCCTACGCCGAGCTTGCGGATATGGCAAGAACGTCTCTATCAGAGGACGTAATCGATGTTAACGACGATCGTTTCACGGCTCCCGAAAATATGACTAGGGAGATCGAAAAGGCGGTCGGAAGAGAGCTTGAAATCAAGGATGTAGCGAAGATTATTTTCAAGTCTCTCGCAATCAAGTATGACAGCGTTATCAAGGAGCTCGAAGAGCTTACCGAAAAGCGCGTAGAAAGTATAACGATAGTCGGCGGCGGAGCTAAGAATAAATATCTTAACGAGCTGACGGAAAAATATACGGGCAAAAAAGTTGTCGCTCTTCCTATCGAAGCGACGGCTATCGGAAATCTAAAGAATCAGGAGAAAGTTGAGTTATGACAAGATTTGAGAATGCAAAAAAATATTACGAGAATTTGGGCGTAGACGTAGAAAACGCTATTGAAAAAGTATTGACAACCCCCGTTGCGGTTCATTGCTGGCAGGGAGACGACGTTGTCGGCTTCGATTCGAGATCCGCTCTTTCCGGCGGTATCCAGACTACGGGCAATTATCCCGGTAAAGCAACGACCCCCGAAGAACTTATGGCGGATATCGACAAGGCGTTGTCTTTGATCCCCGGCAAAAAGAAACTTAATCTTCACGCAAGCTATGCTATTTTTGAGGACGGCGAAGAGATTGGAAGAGACAAGATTGCTCCCAAGCATTTCGAAAAATGGGTTAAGTTCGCAAAAGAGCGTGATATGGGAATAGACTTCAACCCCACGTTCTTCTCTCATCCTATGGTTAAGGACAATTTGACACTTTCTTCTCCCGACGAAGAGGTAAGAAACTATTGGATCGAGCACGGCAAACGTTGCGTTGAGATTTCGGAGTATTTTGCAAACGAGACGGGCGTTCCTTGCGTTATGAATATTTGGATCCCCGACGGATATAAAGACGTTCCCGCAGACAGACTTTCGCCGAGAGCGCGCTTCAAAGACTCTCTCGACAAGATTCTTTCCGTTCCTTACGATAAGAGCAAGGTTTTCGTAACGCTCGAATCCAAGGTTTTCGGCATAGGACTCGAAAGCTACACCGTAGGATCCGCGGAGTTCTGCCTTTCTTATTCCGATTATAAGGGAATCACTCCTCTTATGGATAACGGACACTATCACCCCACAGAGGTCGTATCGGATAAGATTTCGTCCCTTCTTCTTTTCAACGACTATATCGCTCTTCACGTAACGCGCGGCGTTCGTTGGGACTCCGACCACGTTGTTTTGTTTGACGACGAGACGAAAGAGATCGCAAAAGAGATCGTAAGAAACGACGCACTCGACAGAGTATTTATCGCGACGGACTATTTCGACGCTTCGATAAACAGAATTTCCGCGTGGGTAACGGGTGTCAGAAACGTCAAAAAAGCATTGCTCTTCGCACTTTTGCAGCCGAGCGATTATATGAAAAAGCTTCAGGACGAAAACAGACTCACCGAACTTATGGTTCTTTCCGAGGAGCTCAAAACGGCAGATATGGGAGCTGTTTGGCAGGAGCTTTTAAGACGTGAAAACGTCGTTGAAAACTACTTCCCCGAAGTAGAAAACTACGAAAAAGAAGTTCTTTTGAAAAGATAGTTATTGGCAATAGATATAAAAAAAGAGAGTAAACCTTTAACGGTTTGCTCTTTTTCTTGTCTTTAATGTTAAGATGTTGATTTTCCTATGTATTTGCGTTAACGCCTGTTTTGAAAAGCGTAAGTAACACGCCGATAATCCGAGAATATGCAAGAAAAAATTATCGATTGTTTTTCTCTTTATGAATGGAATAATCGATTGCTTTGATAAAAGGTAAATGCTTTTTATCAATTTTTCGAAACGAATTGCTTCGGAGTTTCTCCGTATGTCTTTTTGAAAAGTGCTATGAACGCGCTTTGCGAGCAAAAGGACAGGGTATAAACGATTTTCGAAACGCTATATCCCGCGGTAAGAAGAATTTTGCTCTCCTCGAGCTTTCTTCCGAGTATATATTGCTTCGGGGTTTTGCCGAGATACTTCGAAAACAGCCTCGTGAAGTGGTTTTCGGAATAACCCGAAAGCTTGGCAAGGTCTTTTACGGGGATGTTTTCGTGCAAATGCTTTTCGATATGATCGAGGGCTATTCTTATGCTTTTCGGGCAGTTTTTGCCACGCGATTCCCCTACGGCTTTTGTAAGCGAAACGACCTTTTCGCTTATGAACGTAATAATTTCTTCCGTCGAATTCATTTCGTCTATCGCTCGAATATATTCGTCGGAGAGGTTAAACGCTTCCATTTCGTCCAATCCACCCGAAATTGCCGCTCTTGTGGCGAGCGTTATCGACGCGACCGCAAAATATTTAGACTGTCTCAACGGGTCTTTCGAAAGCTTTCCCGCGACAACTCCTTTTTCGAGCATAGAATCCCGAGCGGCTTCGATATGGTCGATGTTGCCGTCTGCGATGAAAGAATAGAACGCGTTTTCCTCCGCAACGGTGGTGTGCGATATGGGACTTTCCCTCTGGTCGAATTTGTTTGTTTCGGGCGCTATGATAAGCCCCTTTTGATGTTTCTTCATTTTCCCCTCTAATAAGTTTTTTCTTGATTTCGTATTTTGATGTTCGCATTAAAAGCGATATGATTATTTTCAAAGATATCCGTTGAATGTTCCTAAATGAGGCTGCAAGACATCTTTTTTGTATGTTCTTAAAATCTTTAATTGTCTATTCGTCGAAATCTATACCGATTAAGTTTGAAAAACTTTTTAGTTCGTCTCGCAAACGGATAGCTGATAAAGACTAATGCTTCTTCATTCATTATATATATAAAACGATAGCATATTTTCTTTAAATTTGCAATGATTTTTTGATATTTGTTTGGATTTTGTGATATAAAATTTGGTGTGTATGGTATAAAATGATTATAATGATAATTATAGGGAGAAACGAAAAATGGAAAGTAAAAGCAAGTATCAGGCTACAAGCGAAGAAATCAACAACGCTTTTTTGGCTGCAAACTTAGGAACCGTAAAAAAATATGAACCTTTGGGCGAGGGAATGTTCAACGCCGCATACAAGGTCGAAACGGAAAAGGGCGTTTATGCAATCAAGATTGCGCCCGAGAACCAAGATACCGTTATGACGTATGAGCAGAATATGCTCGAGATGGAGGTTTTCTGGTATAGAGAGATGGCGGCAAAATGCACGCTTGTTCCCGTGCCGGAGATTTTCTTCGAGGATCATACGAAAAAGATTATGCGTGCGCCTTACTTCATTATGGAGTTTGTTGACGGGACGCAGCTTGACAAACTCAAAAGAAGCGACGATGAAAAAGCACTATGTGCGAAAAAGCTTTGCGCGCAAGTTGCCGATTTACATAACATCAAGGGAAACGGCTACGGCTACGTTCAGAACGGACTTCACGAAAAATGGAGCGACGCCGTTCGCGCGATGTATGAAAACTGCGTGAAAGACCTTGCTAAATATAACAAAAAATCCACAAAAATCCCCGAACTTATAAGATATTGCGATTTGTTTAAGGACGTTCTCGATAAAGCTCCTTGCACGCTTACCAACTACGATTTTTGGGATTCCAATATTATGGGCAAAAAGCTCGATAACGGTGACATCAAGATGACGTGGATCGATCCCGAAAGAGGCTTCTACGGTGACTTTTTGTGGGATTTCATCTGCATCGATTTGATGAAGATGACTCTCGAGGGCAAGAAAGAATCTATCGACGAGTATAACAAGACCGCGACCGTCAAAGCAGAAATCAACGACGAGGCGGAAATCCGTTATGCGTTCGCTCTCGGATATATGGGCGCTATTCAGGAAACGGAAAAATACTTCCGATTCAAACCTTTGTCGGAGGGGTGGATGTTCGATATAACAAGCTCGGCTATTTATTATAAAGCCGCGTTGAAGACGCTTAAGAAATATGAAAAACAATACTTCGGTAAGTAAGCAAGATAGGTTGGAAAACGAGAATATCTTCAAGCTTTTGCTTAGTTTCTCGTTGACAACTTTAGCATCGCTTGTTTTTAACACGCTATATAGTCTCACCGACGCGCTTTTCGTTTCGCACGCGGTCGGCGATAACGCATTCGGAGGAGTTTCGATTATTTTTCCGTTCACAATCTTCCAAAGTGCGGTTGCAACCGCGGTAGGAGGAGGCGCGGGCTCTATAGTTTCGAGGAAGCTCGGCGAAAAAGACCCGAAAGGAGCCGGCGAAGCAACGCTCAATGCGATGTTTACGTTCTACGTAACGGCAATTCTGACGACGATTCTCGGCTTTGTTTTTATGGACGAGATGTTGCAGCTTTTCGGCGTGACGGAAGAATTGCTTCCCTTTGCCAAAACGTACTTTTCCGTAATTTTGGCGGGCAATATATTTTCAACGGGTTTTTCGTCGATAATAAGGGCCGAAGGTAAGATGAAATACTCGCTCCTTATTTGGGTTATTCCGATTGCGGTCAATATAATCTTAGACGCGCTTTTCATTCTTGTTTTCGACTGGGGTGTTTTGGGTTCTGCCGCGGCGACGGTCGCTTGCCAATTCGTATCGTTTTCGATGTCGATGCTGTTCTTTTCGAAGTTTACGACGCAAGAAATCAAGGGTGCGAAGATATCGTTGAAGAAAATCGGTGAGGTAATCGTCATAGGACTTCCCGCGCTTATTCAAACGATGTCGTTGTCCGTTATGGCGATTATAATAAACCGTGTGATAAAGTCCGTTTCGGGAACGCCGGGAATAAACGCTTATTCTTATGCAAATAAAGTTATAACGTATATAGTCATGCCTATAACGGCATTCTCGCAAGCGCTTTCGCCTATTGCGGGATATAACTACGGTGCGAAAAACTACGGAAGAGTCAAAGAATCGGTTCGCTCGGCAATTGTGTTGTCCCTTGCTTATGCGGCAATAGCATTTGCTTTGGTTGAAATATTCCCCGAAGCGCTTTTGAAGATCTTTACCACAAGCGAAGATACGGTTGCGTTGGCTTCGAGCTGCTTGACCGTTCTTGCGATTGGTGTTTTCGTTCAGCCCGTTTCAAACGTTTTGGGCGTTACGCTGCAAACGCTGGGGAAGAAATATTCCGCTACGATAGTCTTTGTCGCAACGATTGCGTTTGTCATTCCGCTTTCGCTTATTTTGTCGAACTTCTTCGGACTTTCGGGAGTTTGGTATTCGACCGTTATCGCAAATCTCCTTTCCGCGATTTTGGCAGTCTTCGTCTGGCTTTATGTCAGAAGAAAACTGGTATAAATTTTTGTATAATTTGATGCCAAACTAATTGTTCATCTTTTTTGGCGCTAAAGCGATGCTTTAGCGCCTTCCCTTTTTATAAGAATTTCACAAAACAAGCAATGTGTGAATTGGTGGAATGACAATATTGCAAAAAATATAAATATTTTGCAATACAAAATTGAGTTTTAGGGTGATAATAAAAATATAAAAAAGACTGCGGAATAAAGATAAATCCATGTGGTCAATCTGTTGTTTATGTGTTTTGACAAAATAACTAAACGACAAAAAGGAGAGAAAGATGAAGAAAAAATTAGCGATTGTTCTTGCGGTAGCATTATTGCTGACGATGCTTGGCGGACTTACCGCTTGTAGCTCCGACGACGGAACGTTTACTTGGCTCCTTTCGAAAGGCGCTGACGAATCGTTTATTTCAAGCTATAACGAAAATCCGTCGATTAAGTATTTGCTCTCGAAAGAGTATAACGGAAACAAGCTTGACATCGATTTCAAAACCATGGTTGCAGGTTCTGAAAGCGATCAATTCCAGACTATGATTTCGACGGGCGAATATTATGATATTCTCGACGTTGTGTATTCGGGATATTCCGTCGAAACGCTATATGAAATGGGCATTGCTCTCGATTTGACTGAGCTTATCGAAGAGTATATGCCTAACTACGTCAAGTTTGTTAATTCTAACGAAGAGCTAAAGATGTATGCATATACCGAAGTTGACGGCGAAAAGAAAATGCTTCAAATAGTAGGCGGCGGAGATTCTCCGACGTTGGCATTTGAAGGATATATGTATAGAAGAGATTGGATTGTTAAGTACGGAACAAATCCTTCTACGGGCGAACCTTTTACGGGCGGATATTCGGCGAAAAATGCCGACGGAACAAACGACGTCAACTCTTGGAGCGATAATATCGTGTTCCCGTCTTGGTACTTAGATAATAAATATGTTACGGAATATAAAGCAAATCACCCCGAATGGGACGGAACCGATCCAGTGTTTATTTCCGACTGGGAATGGATGTTCGGAGTTTTCGAAAAAGCGTTTGAAGATTTAGGTGTGACGGACAGCTATATGATGTCGATGTATTATCTTGGCTATCTTGAAACGGGTGACTTCTATTCTTCTTTCGGTGGTGGATCTCCGCTTTGGTCGAAAGACGAAAACGGGAACGTAACTTTCAATGCTTCATCGGATTCCATGAAAGCGTATTTGGAATGCCTCAACGCTTGGTATGAAAAGGGGTGGCTCGACCAAGAATTTAACGAACGTTCGTCTGCGGGAATGTTCTGGACGATAGACGTTGCCGCTTCGTCGCAAGGAAAAGTTCCTATGTTCTGTGGCGGTCTCGGTAAAATCGGAAATAGTCTTGAGACGGAAGAATATCCTTTGACTAAAGATATGATGTTGGCGCCTGCGAGACTTCCCATTAACGATGTTTACGGAACCGAAAACGAAAAAGGCATTGAGCCCGATGGCCTTTACGAGGGTACTTATTATAAAGGTTCCGTTATAATCACTTCTAACGCCGCGAACAAAGACTTGGAAACGCTCTTGACTTTTATTGATAGTTTATATACCGACGACGCAATGATGGTTATGTCACTGGGGCTTAATGCTGAGCAGTACGAAGAGATAAAAGATAGCTTGGAGAAAAATAAAGACGGTCTTGACATTATGGAAAGATATAATATGCAAAGCGGTGCGTATTATTATGAAGATGGCAAGCTATTTCGTGCGGATGCTATTAGTGATGTAAACTATTTGCAACAAGCAGCTTGTGCGGACAGGGTTTGTATAGGTAAAAAGCTTATTGGCGGAATATCTCTGAAAAACAGCGTTATGACTAAGGCTTATGAAGAGTGGATGATATATACGTCTTCTTCAAACGTAAGTAATTATTCAAGCTTCTTCAACGAAGAGGATTCTACGACTTATAGCAGAGTTCGCAATTCTATAAATACAAAGATGTCTGTCGAGATTCCTAAATTTATTATGGGAGAATATAATCTCGATTCCGATTTCGAAACTTTTGCTAAGACCATAAACAAAATGGGACACGCTAAAGTTACCGCCATTTTCGAAAACTACACTAAATAAAGCTATCGACTATATTTGCCAATAATTAAGAGAAACGGCCTCAATTATGGGGTCGTTTCTCTTTTGCCTAAATAGAAATCGGGATTCCTCGATTGACTGAGTATGCCATAAAAAGTTTTTGCTTTCGGTATGGCGATAGAGCCGTATTTGAGATTTAGTATGAATAATGGCTTTGTTTTATTGATAAAACAAATAATCGGAAATGTCTACGTAAAAGACATAGTATCTATTACATAGACAATTTTTCGATTCTGTTTATTGAAATATTAAAAACATATCCTTAGAATATTATTTGTAATTATCTATAAATAAGACAAATAGCTTAATATGTATTTATGTTGATTAAAAGTTTGTTGTATTAAATTGCTCGATTATTTTATGTCTATTGCTGCGATTGATTGCTTTTGTTATAAACGAACGGCTTTGAAATATGCTTTTGATAACGTGAAATGGCTATTATGTTTATTAAGCTTTTTAAGAAAAATACGTCATAATAGTCGGTTGAAAAAGGAAAGTGGATTATATAGAGTGAAAACTCTTTTAAGATTATAAGGAGAAAAAGATGAAGAAAAAATTAGCTGTTGTTTTAGCGGTAGTATTACTTATCGCTTCGTGTTTTGGTTTTTCGTCGTGTTCTAAAGAAGGGGACGGAACTTTCACTTGGCTTCTTTCTAAGGGCGTAGGCGAAGAGTATATGTCAAGCTACAATGAAAACCCCGTAGTCAAGTATTTGCTTTCTAAAGAGTATAACGGAAACAAGCTTGACATCGATTTCAAAACCATGGTTTCGGGTTCTGAAACCGACCAGTTCCAGACTATGATTTCGACGGGCGATTATTATGACGTTATGGATATAGCGTATTCTTCATATTCAATCGAGGCGCTTTATGAGCTTGGCGTAGCACTCGATTTGACGGAATACGTAGAAAAATATATGCCCAATTACCTTGCTTTCATCAATTCTCACGATGAGCTTAAGATGAATGCATATACCATTATTGACGGCGAGAAGAAAATGATTCAGCTTGTTGCCGGCGGAGACGAAAAGTCCGTTACTTTCTGCGGATATATGTATCGAAGAGATTGGATCGTTAAGTACGGAACGAATCCTCAAACGAGTGAGCCTTTCACGGGCGGATACTCGGCTAAAAACGCCGACGGAACAAACGACGTCAACTCTTGGAGCGATAATATCGTTTTCCCGTCTTGGTACTTAGACAATGAGTATGTTACGGAATATAAAGCGAACCACCCCGATTGGGACGGAACGGACCCCGTGTTTATTTCCGACTGGGAATGGATGTTCGAAATTTTCGAAAAAGCATTCGCCGATTTAGGGGTTACGGATAGCTATATGATGTCGGTATATTACCCCGGATTCCTTGGAACGGGTGATTTATTCTCCTCGTTCGGCGGCGGTGCTCCGGGATTTTCGTTGGGCGAAGACGGAGTATATTTCAGCGCAACCTCCGACACAATGCTTTCATATCTTGAATGTATGCGCAATTGGTATGAAAAAGGCTGGCTCGATAACGCTTTCTATGAGCGTTCTTCCGATATGTTCTATAAAATAGATTCCGCAGCTGTGGCACAAGGCGAAGTCCCTATGATTTTGTCGGGACAAGGCAATATCGGAAATTCTATTGAAACGGAACAGTATCCTTTGACGGAAGGCGTTATGTTTATGCCGACAAGACTTCCCATCAATGATGTATACGGAAAAGACAGCACAAAAGGGCAGGAACCTGATTGTTTATATCAAAGTACATATAAAAACGGATCTGTTATCGTTACTTCTAACGTTTCCGAAAAAGATTTGCCGACGCTCTTGACTTTCATCGACAGCCTTTATACGGACGAAGGAATGCTCCTTACTTCGCTCGGACTTAACAAAGAGCAGTACGAAGAAATAAAAGACAGCTTGGAGAAAGACAAAGAGGGCTTAGATATCTATGCAAAATACGGTCTTACGGAAGGCGCGTATAGCGTAGAAAACGGCGTCTATTATGCGGCAGATGTCGTAGAAAACGGCGGATATTTGAAGCAAGCGGTCACGAACGGCAGAATTTCTGTCGGCAAAATACTAAATAACGTTGCGGTAAGAAATGACGTTATAAATAAAGCCAACAAAGAATGGATGATATATACTTCGACGAAAGACATTATAAACTATCTTGAATTTTTCGATGATGAACAATCAAAGACTTACAATCGTTATTCGAATAAGATAAACGACAAAATGTACGTTGAAATTCCGAAATTCATTAAAGGTGAATATAACCTCGATTCCGATTTCGAAACGTTTGCTAAGACAATGAACAAAATGTCGCCCGACAAGGTTTCGGAAGTCTTTAACGAGGTCTTGAAAAATTACGGGATAATCGAATAACAATTCGTTATGAAAAGGCGATTATAGTAGCAAAATATGAAATAAGGTATAGCTAAGTTGCGGCTATACCTTTTGCTTTTTTGGGTTGATTATGCAAGCTGTTTACTCATTGCTTGCAAGGTACGATATTGTATTGAGTCGTCAAAATGCTTTATGGACTATTTTTCAGAAAAAGTATTCCGTCAAAATCGAGGGGCAAAGCGCTTTGGTGACTTCGATGTCTGTCATCGACGGACTTCGAGGAGTCGTAACGACGGCGGAGTCGTATTTATATCCCGTCAGCCAAATGTATGCAAGTCTTGTCAACGAATGCGAAAATACGCAGCAGGCGGTGGCGCATAGGTTTCTTTTCTCTTCGTCGGCGGTTATGTTTTTGTCGTCGAGCATTTGGAAGAATGTGTTTTGCAAAAGTTCTGCATAAGAATTTTCTAAGCTGTTTTGCCCGAGATAATAAATCGTGTTTGTCAAAAAAAGTCTATGGGTATCAATGAAGCCTTCGCTTTTTTTAAGGCAAGCGGCCAAGTTTTTGTGATGATAGCCGATCTCGTTTTCGTATAGATCTTTAATGATTTCATCCGCAGCGTCGAATTTGTCTTTGAAGTTCGAATAAAAAGTACGCCTCGAAACGTTCGCGGCATCCGATATGTCGGATACGTTAATGTCTTCTATGCGCTTTGTTTGTAAAAGCTCATAGAGTGCATTTTTAATTTTGGTTTTCGAAGTATCGTTTTTCATAAATATATTATATTTTAATGTTTTTCGAAAGTCAATATGTAAATAAAAATATCGATAACGTGTGAAGCAAAGGAAATAGGCTATTTTGTTTTCTTTTTCGTATTTGCCTTTTTCGGGCTTTTGCCTTTTATGGCAAGATAGTTTCTGTTGAATGATCTTAGCGAATTATAGCCGCATTGAATCGATATTTCAGTAACCGAAAGGTCGGTCGATTCCAAAAGAATATCGGCTTTTGCGATTCTGTATTCGTTGACAAGCTGCAAAAAGCTCGTGCCGAAGGTCGAATTGAAAAGGTTCGAGGTGTAATTATAATTATATCCGAGCTTTTCCGAAAGGCTTGCCAGCGAAATGTTCGAGGCGTAGTTGTCTTCGATATATTGAATGATTTCGGCAACGGTGTCGTAGAACTTCAAATCGCGCTTATGGAAGGTCGAGCGATATTCGAAAACGGCACAAATTGCGTATAGCATTGCTTTTGTCTGAAAGACACTGGTTGTTCTTTGCAGAATATCGTTATAATCCTTTTCCACTTCGTCGAAAGTGAAAACGGGGGTATCTGCTTCGTAAAGCTTATATTTTTCGAAAAAGTCGGGTGTGTAGTCTGTCGAAAAGACGCATAGATAGCTTTCGCTTTCTTTTTGGGTTTTATATGAATGAGCTTGGTTTGGCAATATCAAAGCTGCGTCGCCTTTTTTCATGGTGAAGCTTTTCCCCTCTACGGACAGAATCATTTCGCCGTCGAGAAGATAGATGTATTCCGCACTCGAATGAATGTGAGTGCCGAAATTCAGATTATGATCGGTCTGGTGATAGATGTAACCGCTTTTGTTTGAACGCTCTTTTTCGTAGGTAATCATATAAACACCTTAACTTTTGTCTTATATTATAGTATTTTTGGCTTGAAAAAGCAATAGTTTTAGGATATAATGAAAGAAAACGGTCTTAAAGGAGGCTTTTTTGATGAAAAATTATAACGATGTACAAAAGGTTGTTTACGCAAAAGGCTCGAAAGATCCTTTTACATTCAAGTACTATAACCCCGAAGAAGTTATTATGGGAAAGACGATGAGAGAACATTTGCGTTTCGCTCTCAGCTATTGGCACACGATCGATTATTGCGGAACGGATATGTTTGGCGGCAATACGATGGACAAGTCTTTCGGTCTTTCGGGAATGGATATGTGGAAAAAGAAAGCCGATTTCACCTTCGAACTTTTGGATAAGCTCGACATCGACTATTATTGCTTCCACGACGTAGACATCGCTCCCGAGGGCGCAACGCTTGCGGAAAGCGAAAAGAACTACTTCGAAATGGTAGATTATCTCGAGAAGAAGCAGAAAGAACATAACAAAAAGCTTCTTTGGAACACCGCAAACAACTTCGGCGACAAGAAGTTTATGGCAGGTGCCGCAACTTCTCCCGTTGCAGACGTATTCGCAACTGCTGCTGCAAAGGTCAAAATGGGACTTGACGCAGCTAAAAAGCTCGGCGCAAACGGCTATGTATTCTGGGGCGGAAGAGAGGGCTATGATACACTTCTCAACACCGACATGGGTTTGGAACTTGACAACCTTGCAAGATTTATGCACATGTGCGTAGATTACGCTAAGGAAATCGGATTCGCGGGACAGTTCTATATCGAACCCAAGCCGAAGGAGCCTACCAAACATCAATACGATTTCGACTCTGCAACTTGCATGAACTTCTTGAGAACTTACGGACTTGAGAAATACTTCAAGCTCAACATCGAAGCCAACCATGCAACACTTGCGGGACATACTTTCCAGCACGAGCTTAGAACGGCTGCTATAAACGGTGCGTTCGGTTCTATCGACGCAAACCAAGGCGATTTGTTCCTCGGATGGGATACCGACCAGTTCCCCACGAACATTTACGAAACTGCTATGTGTATGTATGAAGTTTTGAAAGTCGGCGGATTCGTTACGGGCGGTCTTAACTTCGACGCGAAGACACGCCGTCAGTCCAATACTTTCGAAGATATTCTTCTTGCTTACATCGCAGGTATGGACGGCTTTGCTTTGGGACTTAGAGTTGCCGCTAAGGTTATCGAGGACGGCAGAATCGACGAGTTCGTCAAAGAACGTTATGCTTCTTATAACGACGGTATCGGCAAAAAGATCGTCGAGGGCAATACCTCTTTGAAAGAGCTTCACGACTACGCTCTTACCCTTAACGAAATCGAGGTTCCGTCCGGAAGACAGGAATATCTCGAGGCTGTTCTTAACGAAGTAATGTTCGGCTAAAAATATGTTTTATCTCGGAATAGACTTAGGCACGAGCAGCGTCAAAACCGTTCTTGCCGACGACAATAAAATTATCGATTCCGCTTCGAGAAAGTATAAGCTTTTGATACCCAAAGAGGGCTGGACGGAGCAAAACCCCGAAGACTGGTGGAACGGAACAAAGGAATGCGTCAAAGAGCTTTCCGAAAAGTATGACTTAAAAAATTCTTTGGCGGCGGTTTCTTTCTGCGGACAGATGCACGGACTTGTGCTTTTGGACGAAAACGATAACGTAATTCGCCCCGCGCTTTTGTGGAACGACCAGCGTACCGTCAAGGAGTGCGAATATCTTAACACCGTTATCGGCAAGCAAAAGCTTATCGAGCTTACGGGCAACATCGCTTTCACGGGTTTCACGGCACCTAAGGTTTTGTGGGTAAAGAACAACGAACCCGAAAACTTTTCGAAAATTGCAAAAATAATGCTTCCGAAAGATTATGTTTCCTATATGCTTTCGGGCGTATTCGCAAGCGATGTTTCGGACGATTCGGGAACGCTTTATTTCGACGTAAAGAACAGACGTTTCTCCGACGAAATGTGCGAAATTCTTTCGATAAAGAAAGAATGGCTCCCTAAGGTTTTCGAGTCGTTCGAGGCTGTCGGAACGGTAAATCCGAAAGTTGCAAGCGAGCTTAACATAAACGAAAATGCGCTTGTGGTTATCGGCGGAGGCGACCAAGCCGTAGGCGCTATCGGAACGGGTACGGTAGAAAACAACGCAGTTTCCATTTCCTTGGGAACGAGCGGAGTTGTCTTTGCGGCAAGCGATAGATTTGTCGAAAGCAAAGAGGGGACTATGCACTCTTTCCGCCATTCTAACGGTAAGTATCATTCGATGGGATGTATGCTTTCTTGCGCGGGTGCGCTCGATCATTTCGTAAATGTACTCGAAAAAAGCGGCGACTTCGATATGCTTACTTCGGAAGCGGCGACAAGACCTGTTTCGGACGTAATCTTCTTGCCATATTTCTCGGGCGAGCGTTCTCCGATAAACGACCCCGCGGCAAAAGCCTCTTTCTTCGGCATGAGCCTTTCTACGGAAAGGGGAGACTTGACGAGAGCCGTTTTAGAGGGTGCGTCGTTCGGACTTTACGATTGTTTGAAATCCTTGAACGAAATGGGAATTTATCCCGAAAAGGCAAGGGTTATCGGCGGCGGAACGAAATCCGAACTTTGGATGCAGATTCTTGCCGACGTTTTGGGAATAAAACTTTCGACGATAAACACCGCCGATGGCGGTTCGCTCGGCGCGATTATTCTCGCAATGACGGCAAGCGGAAGATTCTCCTCCGTCGAAGATGGCTGCAAATATCTCATTAAAGACGAAAAGAGTTTCGAACCGAATATGGAAATGCACGAGGTTTACGATAAAAAGTTCGCGCGATTCAAAAAGCTTTACGAAGCGACAAAGAATATTTAAGAAAACCAAGTATGTAAAATCCGACGTCAATCGGCGTCGGATTTTTTAATGCGAATATATTCGTATCGAATGAGTTTAATCGTAAAAAACGGTCGTGATTTGCGAAAAAAACGGGGGGGAAAAAAACAGTATAAAAAAAGTAATAGAAATATATTAAAAACGGGATATTATTTTGCGGTATTGACTTATCGAAATTCTGTGATAAAATATAATAAAAAAGAAAAAGTATCTTGGAGGAAAACATGGTTATTGATTTTAATAGAGGTTGGACGTTTTGTAAAAAAGACTCTGCAAACGAGCCTAAAGTAGTTAATCTTCCGCACGATGCGATGATAATCGAAGAGCGCGGTGATTGCGTAAACAGCAGAAACACGGGTTATTTCCCTGGCGGAAACTATACCTACGAAAAAACTTTCGAAGTAACTGAGGATATGCTCGGCAAATACGTCGCACTCTTTTTCGAGGGCGTATACCGTTTGGCTACGGTATACCTAAACGGCGAAAAGGTTGCGTTCCACGCATACGGATATACGGAATTCACGGTTGATATTTCGGATAAAATGGTTTTAGGCGAAAACACCGTTTTGGTTGACGTGTGGAACAACTTGGAACCGAGTTCCCGTTGGTATTGCGGTTCGGGTATTTACCGTCCCGTTTCGCTCATCGTCAAAGATAAACATCATTTGACGGACGTTGTAATTAAAACCAAGCAGATTAACCCCGCTATAATCAACGTTAGCGCTTCGGAAGAAGCCGACATAGAGATTTATGACGGCGAAACGCTTGTCGCAAGCGGTAAAACGGGGGATATCGAAATTCCGAACGCAAAGCTATGGGACGATATTGAACCAAATCTTTATAGAGCGGTAATAAAGATACCCACCGACACGGTCGAAGAAACATTCGGAATAAGAACCGTTACATATTCTGCAAAAACGGGCGTTCTTATCAACGGAAGAGAAGTTAAGTTCCGTGGCGCGTGCATACACCACGACAACGGCGTTTTGGGTGCGTGCGACTTCGTCGACGCTTCCGACAGACGTATAAGAATTTTGAAAGAGGGCGGATATAACGCAATAAGGTCTGCGCACAATCCTTGCTCGAGAGAGATTCTCAGAGCGTGCGATAAATACGGCGTATACGTTATGGACGAGTCGTTCGATATGTGGTATACCCCCAAGACGCATCACGACTATTCGAGAGATTTCTGGGATAACTATAAGAGCGACATTACGGCTATGGTCAAGAAAGACATCAACCATCCGTCGGTCGTTATGTATTCTATCGGAAACGAGAACTCCGAGTTCCATGATCAAAAGGGTATGGATCTTGCAAAAGAGCAGGCCGATTTGATAAGAAGCATCGATTCGACGAGAATCGTTACGATAGGTGCAAACCTTATGCTTGCGCTCAGCAATAGAATATATAAAGATACGGCTGGCGAATATAAGAGAGAGCCTATCACGGAGGTTGACGGCATAACGAAGAAGATCGAGCAAAGCACGGGTTCGGCGGGCTTTAATATGATGATGAGTATGCTCCCCAAGCTTATGAACAATGCAAGCAAGAACAAGGGATGCGGAGAGCTTGTCGATAAGCTTAACGAGTTCATCGACATAGTCGGTCTTAACTACGGCGACGTAAGATATGAAATGGACTTCGCAAAAGATCCTAACCGTATGTATGTCGGAAGCGAAACCTTTGTAACTTCTATATATAACAACTGGAACTTGGTGGAGAAATATCATCAGCTTATCGGCGATTTCGTTTGGACGGGCTGGGATTATATAGGCGAAGCAGGCTCTTGCGGAGCATGGGATTACTTCGAGTGGGGTAAATATCCCCTTCTCGACGGTGCAGGCGCGATCGATATTTGCGGTAACAGAACGGTAGCTAACTACTACATGCAGATTTGCAACGGGACGTATACGAATGCTTATATCGGAGTTGCTCCCGTAAATTACGTCGGAAAGAAGTATCAGCTCGGCGCGTGGAGGTTTAATAACTACATTCATTCTTGGTCGTGGCAGGGCTTTGAGGGCGTTAAGACGACGGTCGAAGTATACGGCAAGGGCGTTAAGGCAGAGCTTTTCCTCGACGGGAAGTCGCTCGGCAAGAAAAAGATGCAGAAAAACATCGCTAAGTTTGCCGTTAAGTATACCGCAGGAACTTTGACCGCAAAAGTATATGATGCTAAGGGCAACGTCTGGGGCGAGGATAAACTCGTAACGTCGGGTGCTGAAACGGTTTTGAACGTTTCCGTAGACAAGAAAGTTCTTTCTCCTAACGGACAGGATCTTTCGTATGTATTTATCGAAATGCAGGACAAGAACGGAACGTATAAGCCCGTTGACGACAAGTCCGTATCGGTTACTATCGACGGCGACGCGGTTACTCTCCAAGGCTTTGGTTCTGCAAGAACGAGAACGGACGAAGTATTCGATAAGGACACTCACTTGACTCATTTCGGACAGGCACTTGCGGTTTTGAGGGCAGGATATAGTGCGGGCGTTTCGAAAATAACGGTTTCGGCTGAGGGCTTGGAACCCGTTACGTTCGAAGTAGAGGTTAAGTAATCATATCAAAAAACGGAAATATATGATGTAAACCCAAAAGATTAGATATACTTTTGGAAGTAAATATCAATATTTAGTCGCAATAAGATTTTATTTATAATCTGTTGCTTGGCGCTTAAGTTAAGCTTTGAAAACAAGATGGCAAAGTTTTGAAGGCTTAAGTGAAAAGATATACGGTTTTTGTATATCGAAAACAAAGGAATAATATAAATTACTACGGGCATGGCATAAGGACTTTATTAGGGGTTAATTCCATGCTCGTTATAATTTATAAAAGTATAAGGAGAAAAGTATGAAAAATCTGCAAAAACAGTACGCTAAAGAGCAAAAAGAGCTATTAAGGCGTAGAAAAATGGCTGCTCGCCACGAGAGTAAATATGCAATGGTCATTGCGTTTATCCTCGTTGTATGCATTCACGTAGTTGACGAATTGGCGACGAACCTCCCGGGATACTTGCAGACCTCGTTGGTAAACGAGTTCTTTGTTATCGGAGAGGGCCTTACTTACACCGAAGGCTTGGCTAAGATGTCGGCAAGGGGCATGATTGTTACGGTTCTCGTATTCTTCGCACCGTTCTATAAAACCCTTGCAGACCGCTTCGGCAGAAAGCCATTCCTTGTAATCAACACCGCTTGCTTTGGCTTGGGAATGTTGGTTTGCTTCTTGGCTAAAAACTATTGGGTATATCTTTTAGGTTCTGCGATTATGAGCTTCTTCGTAGCACACGATATGCAGGTTACCTACATTTTGGAAGTTGCTCCCGCAGACAAGCGTACGACGTTCTACGGCGTAACGAAGTGTCTCGGTACTATCGGTCTCGTTCTCGTTCCGTTGTTCAGAGATATCTTCATGGGTAACGACGGTACGCAGTGGAGAATGGTATTCTTCGTTCCTATCTTTATCGCTTTCGCGGTTGCGATTATGGCGTTCTTTATGGGACACGAGACAAAGGTATTCTTGAATCAAAGAATCGAATATCTCGAAAAGCCTATCGAGCAGAGAGAAAGAGAAAAAGCAGAAGCGAAAGCTGAAGCTGCGAAAAAGCCCGGAATTTTCCAGGCTATCAAATATATTTTCAAAGAGACGAAAGACCTTAGATGGTTGGTTGTAGCAATGCTTGTTTATTATGCAGGTATGATGGGATTCTCTTCTTATTATGAATCTATCATGTCTACGAGCGGCATGGAGACTGCTGAAGTTACGCAAGCGCTTTACGTATATCCTTTCGTATTCGCCGCAATAGTTCTCCTTTGCGGATTCTTGGGCGACAAGATGGGAAGAAAGACTACTATCGTTGTCATGGGCGGTGTTTCTATCGTCGGATTCATTCTCTTCTGCGTTGGTTGTGCGAACGGATGGCATCCTTACATCGTCGGATTCCTTTACGGTATTTACCTCGGTTGCTACTGGCAGGCGGGCGATTACATGCAAGTAATGGTTTCTGAAAAGGCACCTACGGAAATAAGAGCTTCCGTAACGGGCGCAATCGGACTTTTGCAGTTCTTCTGCGTATTCGTCGGAATGGGAATTATCCTCGTTCTTCTTAACAACAACGTTCCTTTGAATCTTACGTGTCTTCTCGTTGCAACGCCGTTCATCATCGCGGGGGTTCTTCTCGTTGCGTTCAAGGTAAAAGAAACCAAGGGCGTAGACCTTTCCGAAGCGGGAGAATAAAAACATTGCGGTTTAAAGCAATTTAATTAAAATTCTTAATATATTTTGAGTTAATCACTCTTGAAATGATAAGAATTAAGTAGTATAATTAGGTATATCCAAGCTATTTTGCAAGGATATACCTATTTTTTATAAAACAAGGTAAGGGAAAAATTATGAAAAATCCTCAAAAGCAATACTTGAAAGAGCAAAAAGAGCTTGCAAGGCGCAGAAAAATGGCTTCGCGCCACGAAAGTAAGTATGCGCTTGCTATAGCGTTCGTCTTGGTAGTTCTTATCCATATCGTAGATGAGCTTGCAACAAACCTCCCGGGGTATCTTCAAACCTCGATAGTAACGGAGTTTTTCGTTATGGGGAAGGGACTCGATTATAACGAAGGCTTGTCGCAGATGTCGGGATATAGTATGATAATCTCCGTGCTTGTCGCCTTTGCGCCGTTCTATAAAGCACTTGCCGACAAATTCGGAAGAAAGCCGTTCTTGGTTATGAATACGGCGTTTTTCGGACTCGGAATGCTTATTTGCTTCCTTGCGCCGCAATATAATTATCCTATGTATTTGGTCGGTGCGGCTATCATGAGCTTCTTCACCGCGCACGATATGCAAGTTACGTATATTCTCGAGGTTGCTCCTGCCGAAAAGCGCACTACTTTTTACGGCATAACAAAATGTATCGGAACACTCGGACTTGTTTTGGTTCCGCTTTTCAGAGATGTGTTTATGGGTGACGACGGCACAAAGTGGAGATGGGTGTTCTTTGTTCCTATCTTTATTGCATTCGCGGTTGCACTGCTCGCGCTTTTATTCGGTCACGAAACGAGAGTATTTGTCGATAGGAGAATCGAATATCTCGAAAAACCTGTCGAGCAAAGAGAAAGGGAAAGAGCTGAAGCAAAGGCGGAGGCTGCGAGAAAGCCGGGCGTTTTCCAAGCGATTAAATATATCTTCAAGGATACCAAGGATCTTCGAATTCTTGTTATAGGACTTCTTGTTTATATTACGGGCATGATGGGATTTTCGAACTATTACGAGTCCATTATGTCAACGAGCGGAATGGGAACGGCTGAAGTTACTCAAGCGCTTTACGTATATCCCTTCGTATTTGCCGCGATAATTCTTCTTTGCGGACTTTTGGGGGATAGCGTCGGAAGAAAGACGACGGTAGGAATAATGGGCGGACTTTCGATAATCGGGTTCATACTTTTCTGTATAGGCTGCGGTCGCGGTTGGGATCCGTACTTTATCGGTTTCCTTTACGGTATTTATTTGGGTTGCTATTGGGAAGCGGGCGATTATATGCAGTTGATGGTTTCGGAAAAAGCTCCTACGGAAATAAGAGCCTCCGTCATGGGCGCCGTAACGCTTATGCAGTTCTTCTGCGTGTTCATCGGTATGTTTGCGATTATGTTCCTTATGACAAAGCTTTCTCTTGCACTCACTTGCCTTATCGTTGCAACGCCGTTCATTATCGCGGGCGTGTTGATTGTTCTTTTCAACGTTAAGGAAACAAAAGGCGCGGATCTTTCTACTGCGGGGGAATAAGCGTGATTACCTATAAACCTTTGATTATTCTTTGATGGTTTGTTTGTAAAGGCTGTCTATGGATTGTGAGGAGTGTTTCGAAAAGATGTATGTTTTCTTTTGAAAGAGTAAGTTTTGAAAGTGAAATCGCAGAATAAAAACTAAATCGAAAATAATGAAAAAAGTTGCGAAAACGACTGTTAAACGGTTGACTTTGCGGCTTTTTTTATGTATATTGTAATGGTCTGCGGATAAAGCGGACTTAATTTGCTTGTCATAACGACTAACTCTTTATTCCAAGCGGGGTTTTGTACGACCCTTAATTTTATGGGAAACGTCGCAACACGCACGGCAAAGTTTTCAATATCTGTCGCACGGCACAACATTGTGTGTCGAGAGGGCAAAAACCGTACCTATATATAGATAAAGGTTTGCCGCGAAGAATATAAAGCTTTGAGGGCGATTGGGCGAGGAACGGATTTTAAGGAGACGCAAAGCGCCACGACCAATACGGAAACCGCATGTCGGAGGAGATAAAGGCACGAGTCGTTAAGGAGGATATATGGCAACACAGAAAATCAGAATCAAATTGAGAGCGTACGACCACAACCTGGTTGACGATGCGGCTAACCGTATCGTAGAGGCAATGGAAAAAGCCGGCGCTAAGGTTTCAGGACCTTTGCCGCTCCCCACAGAGAAGGAGATAATCACAATCCTTCGTTCGCCTCACGTCAACAAAGACTCCCGTGAGCAATTCGAAAGAAGAACTCACAAGCGTTTGATCGACATCTACAGCCCCAATGCAAAAGTTTTGGAAGACATTCACCTTCCTGCAGGCGTAGACATCAAGATCAAGCTTTAATTTCCGAGGAGGTAGACAGATATGAAGAAAGCTATAATCGGAAAGAAAGTCGGAATGACGCAGGTTTTCCTCGAGAACGGCGACTGCTTGCCGGTAACTGTTATTTTGGCAGGACCGTGCCCCGTAGTTTCCAAGAAGACCGTTGAAAAAGACGGTTACTCCAGCGCAGTTCTCGGATTCGACACAGTAACAGAAAAGAAGCTTAACAAAGCTCAGCTCGGTCAGTTCAAGAAGGCTAATTTGCAGCCCATGAGAACGCTCAAAGAATTCAAACTCGACAACGCCGAAGCCCTTGAAATCGGCGCGGTACTCGATGTAACGCAGTTTGCAAGCGGCGACAAGGTAGACGTTTGCGGCACGACTCGCGGACGTGGATACACAGGCGTTATCCAGAGATGGAATCAGCACAAGCTTAGAGCATCACATGGTACCGGACCTGTCCACAGAGAGGTCGGTTCTATGGGTGCGAACTCCGATCCTTCGAGAGTTTTGAAGCTTAAACACATGCCCGGTCGTTACGGTCACGAAAGAGTAACGATCCAGAACTTGCAGGTAGTAAAAGTCGACCTTGACAAGAACGTAATTTTGGTAAAAGGTGCCGTACCCGGACCTAAGGGTTCTTTGGTAACTGTTATCAATTCCGTAAAAGGCTAATTTAAGGAGTAACTAACAATGCCAGACATTAAAGTATTAAATATGGAAGGAAAGGAAGTTAGCACATTAACGCTTTCCGAAGAAGTATTCGGCCAGCCCCTTAACGAAGCCCTCATTCATCAGGTTGTCGTTGCACAGGCTGCAAACAAGAGACAGGGAACGAAATCCGCACTTACGCGTTCTGAAGTTCGCGGCGGCGGAATCAAGCCTTGGAGACAGAAAGGTACGGGTAGAGCTCGTCAGGGTTCTATCAGAAGCCCGCAGTGGACGGGCGGCGGAGTTGTTTTCGCACCTAAGCCGAGAGATTTTTCTAAAGACATCAATGTCAAGATGAGAAGAAACGCTTTGAAGAGTGCGCTTTCCGCTAAGGTTGCCGATGGTGAGTTCGTAGTTCTCGACAACATCGAGCTTGCTGAGGCAAAGACGAAACTCGTTGCTGCTATGCTCAAAAACCTCAACATGGAAAAGAGCGTTCTCGTTATTCTTCCCGAAAGAGACGAAATGTTCTTGAGAGCAGGAGCAAACATTGAAAAGCTTTCCGTAACGTATGCAGAGCTTTTGAACGTAACGGAAGTAGTTAAGAACATCAACATCGTCACGACCGTTGACGGCGTTAAGAAAATCGAGGAGGTATGTTCGTTATGACATCAAGAGATATCATCAAAAAGCCCTTACTTTCCGAGAAGAGCTATGACGGTATTGCAACGAAGAAATATACCTTCGAAGTAGCTAAAGACGCTACCAAGACGCAGATTAAAGCTGCTGTCGAAGAGATTTTCGGCGTAAAGGTAGAAAAGGTCAATACGGTCAATTATGAAGGAAAGCTCAAGAGAATGGGCAGAAACGAAGGCAGACGTCCTTCTTACAAGAAAGCCATCGTTCAGCTTACTTCTGACAGCAAGACTATCGAGTTCTTCGATAGCATGAACTAAGGAGGGAAACACTATGGGTATCAAGAGATATAAACCGACGTCTCCCGCAAGAAGATTTATGACGGTCTCCGATTTCTCCGAGATCACCGCGAAAAAGCCCGAACGTTCTTTGGTTGAATCCATCAACAGAACAGGCGGACGTAACGCTCAAGGTAAGATCACGGTAAGACACATCGGCGGCGGCGGAAGAATCAAATACAGAATCATCGATTTCAAGAGAAACAAAGACGGAATCCCCGCTACGGTTTCTACGATCGAATACGATCCTAACAGATCCGCAAACATCGCTCTTTTGACCTATGCAGACGGCGAGAAGAGATATATCCTCGCTCCTTTGGGTCTCTCGGTAGGAGACAAGCTCCTTTCGGGTAAGGGCGCTGACATCAAGGTAGGAAACGCACTTCCTCTTTCCGACATTCCCGTCGGTACGTTCGTTCACAACATCGAGTTCAAAGTCGGTAAGGGCGGACAGATTGCAAGAGCGGCCGGAATTTCCGCTCAGCTTATGGCAAAAGACGAAAAGTACGCAAACCTCCGTATGCCTTCGGGTGAGATGAGATTGGTTCCTATCGGCTGCAAAGCAACGATCGGACAGGTCGGAAACATCGAGCACGAAATCATCAGAGTCGGTAAAGCCGGTAAAACGCGTCATATGAACGTTCGTCCGACCGTTAGAGGTTCTGTAATGAACCCGTGCGATCACCCGCACGGCGGCGGCGAGGGCAAGAGCCCTGTAGGACGTCCGGGACCTGTTACTCCTTGGGGTAAACCTGCTCTCGGATATAAGACGAGAAAGAAGAAGAACCGCTCCGATAAGCTTATTATCAAGCGTGTTAACTAATTGAGGAGGTCGTAAAAAATGAGTAGAAGTGTTAAAAAAGGACCTTACGTTCAACCCCAGCTCCTCAAGAGGATAGAGGCAATGAACGCCGCTAACGAGAAGCAGGTCATCAAGACTTGGTCGAGATCTTCGACGATCTTCCCTCAGATGGTAGGACACACCATCGCTGTTCATGACGGAAGAAAGCACGTTCCCGTTTATGTTACCGAGGATATGGTCGGCTGCAAGCTCGGTGAGTTTGCTCCTACGAGAACATTCCACGGACATACCTCTGGCGACAAGAAAGCTTCGGGTAAATAAGGAGAACAATTATGGCTAAAAGACAAAGAGAAAAAGCTGCTGCAATAAGAGAAAATTGCGATAAGCGTCCTTACGCGGTAGCAAGACATATCAGAATATCTCCGACAAAGGTTAGAGCGGTGCTCGACCTTATCAGAGGCAAGAGTTACAGAGAGGCTTTGGGAATCCTTAACAACTTGCAGAAGGCTTCCGCAGAACCTGTCAAGAAAGTTCTCAATTCCGCTGCTGCAAACGCAGAGCACAACCTCGGAATGAACAAAGACAGCCTTTACGTAGCAGAGTGCTATGCAGACGGCGGCCCCGTTCTTAAGAGAGTTATGCCTAGAGCTCAGGGTAGAGCGTTCAGAATTCTTAAACGCACCAGCCACATCACGGTAATCCTTGATGCGGTTAAAGAAAACTAAGGAGGTTGGCGATTTATGGGTCAGAAAGTTAATCCTCACGGATTGAGAGTAGGCGTCATAAAGGGCTGGGATTCCCAGTGGTACGCTGACAAGAAAGAATTCGGCGTTTTCCTCAAAGAGGACTACGACGTAAGAGAATACATCAATAAGAACTATGCAGACTGCAAGATCAGCAAAATCGCTATCGAGCGTGCTGCAAACAAACTTATCGTTGCAATAAGCGCCGGCAGCCCCGGAATGCTTATCGGTAAGGGCGGCGACGGCATTGTTAAAATTAAAGCCGGCGTTGAAAAGGTTCTTAAGAATAAGTACAACGTTTCCATCAACGTTCTCGAAGTTGCAAAGGTAGATGCAGACGCTCAGCTTATCGCTGAAAACGTTGCTAAGCAGCTCGAAGACAGAGTCGGATTCCGTCGCGCTATGAAGCAGAGCATCGGCAGAGCAATGAGACTCGGCTGCAAGGGTGTTAAGCTCATGGTAAGCGGAAGATTGGACGGTGCGGAAATCGCGCGTTGCGAGCAGTATCACGAGGGTTCTATTCCTCTTCAGACTCTCCGTGCGGACATAGACTACGGCTTTGCCGAGGCACACACGACTTTCGGTGTTATCGGAGTTAAGTGCTGGGTCTATAAGGGCGAGGTTATCGCCAAAGCTGAAAAGAAAGGAGGCGAAGCGTAAACTATGTTAATGCCTAAGAGAGTAAAAAGACGTCGTGTTCATAGAGGAACAATGGCGCACAAATGCACCAAAGGCAACAAGATTGCTTACGGTGAGTACGGTTTGGTATCGTTGGAGCCCTGCTGGATCACATCTAACCAGATTGAGGCTGCCAGAATTGCTATAACCCGTTATTTGAAGCGTGGCGGACAGGTTTGGATCGATATATTCCCTCATAAGCCTGTTACGAAAAAACCTGCCGAGACACGTATGGGTTCCGGTAAAGGTTCTCCCGAGTATTGGGTAGCTGTAGTTAAACCGGGCAGAGTACTTTTCGAGGTTGGCGGAGTTCCCGAAGCCGAAGCAAGAGAGGCACTTAGACTTGGTATGCACAAGCTTCCCGTTAAGTGCAAATTCATCAAGAAAGAAGATGCCGTTGAAGTAAATACGACAGAGGGTGGTGAAGGCAATGAAGGCTAAGAAGTTAAACGAAATGACGACGGAAGAATTGAACAACAAGTTGAAAGATCTCAAAGAAGAGCTTTTCAACCTTCGTTTCCGTCACGCTACAAACCAGTTGACTAACCCCATGGCTCTTGCAGAATGCAAGAAAGATATCGCAAGAGTAAAGACGATCCTTCGTCAGCGCGAGATCGCATCAGAAGGAATAGGAGGCTAACATGGAGAGAAATTTAAGAAAATCCAGAGTCGGAATCGTAGTATCCGACAAGATGGATAAGACGGTTGTCGTTGCCGTACAGGAAAGATATAAACATCCTCTTTACAAGAAAACGGTAACTCAGACCAAGAAGTTCAAAGCTCACGACGAAAACAATGAATGCGGCGTAGGCGATACCGTTGAGATTTACGAGACGAGAAAGCTTTCCGCAGACAAGAACTGGAGAGTTTCCAGAATAGTCGAGAAGGCTAAATAAGGAGACAGAGTATGATACAACCACAAACAAGATTGAAAGTTGCCGACAATACCGGCGCGAAAGAGATACAGTGTATCAAAGTATTGGGTGGCTCCTTCAGAAAGACCGGCAATATCGGAGACGTTATCATTGCAAGCGTTAAGACGGCAACTCCCGGCGGCGTAGTTAAGAAAGGCGACGTTGTCAGAGCGGTTATCGTAAGAACGAGCAAGGGTATCCAGAGAAAGGACGGAACCTACATCAGATTCGACGACAACGCAGCTGTTATCATCGATACTCAGAAACAGCCTCGCGGAACCCGTATCTTTGGGCCTATCGCGAGAGAATTGCGTGATAAGGATTATATGAGAATTATATCCTTGGCGCCCGAAGTTATTTAAGGAGGAACGAAATGAATACGCTTAAAATTAAAAAAGGCGACCAGGTTGTCGTTCTTACCGGAAAAGACAAGGGCAAGACAGGTCCTATCCTTGCATGTGATCCTAAGAGCAACAGAGTTATCGTCAAAGAAGTAAACATGCAGAAGAAGCACCTCAAAGCAAGAAACGCTCAGCAGGCAGGCGGAATCGTTGATATGGAAGGTCCTATCGACGCATCCAACGTTATGATCGTTTGCCCCAAGTGCGGAAAGGCTACGAGAGTAGCTGCTGGCACGAACGATAAGGGCAAGAAGATCAGAGTTTGCAAGAAGTGCGGTGCAGAGCTTACGTTTGCAGACACGAAGAAGGATTCTAAGAAGACGGCTAAGGCTGCTAAGAAGACTTCCAAAAAAGCTGCAAAAGCAGAAACAGAGAACAACTAAGGAGGTAAACTGCAATGGCTGAAAATAAAGTAAAGGCAGCTGACTCCGAAGCAGCTGTTTCGAAAAACAGAGTATTGGTCAGATACGAAGAAGAAGTTAAAGACCAGCTCGTTAAAAAGTTCGGATATAAGAACGTTATGGAAATCCCCAAGATCGTAAAGATTGTTGTCAATACCGGTCTTGGTGATGTCAAAGATAATCCTAAGGCTGTTCAGACTGCGGTTAACGAATTGCAGGCTATCACCGGACAGAAAGCCGTTCTCACGAAGGCTAAAAAGTCCGTTGCTAACTTCAAAGTCAGAAAGGATATGGTTATCGGCGCTAAGGTTGACCTTCGCGGACAGAGAATGTACGAGTTCTTCGATAAGCTCGTTTCTATCGCTCTTCCCCGTGTAAGAGACTTCAAGGGCGTTTCCGATAAGTCTTTCGACGGCAGAGGAAACTATTCTCTCGGAGTTAAGGAACAGTTGATTTTCCCTGAAATTCAGTATGATCAGGTAGAAGTCGTAAGAGGTTTCGATATTTGCATCGTAACCACAGCAAAGACCGACGATGAGGCAAGAGAGCTTATTAAGCTTCTCGGAATGCCCTTTGTTCGCGCATAACGGAGGATTATTTTATGGCTAAAAAAGCAATGATTAATAAACAGCAGAAAGCTCCCAAGTTTTCAACTCGTGCTTACACGAGATGCTCCATTTGCGGAAGACCTCATGCGGTTTTGAAAGAATACGGCATTTGCAGAATTTGCTTCAGAGAATTGGCTTATAAGGGTCAGATTCCCGGAGTTAAGAAAGCGAGCTGGTAAAAAGGAGGAAATAGACAATGTTAGTAACAGATCCTATTGCCGATATGCTTACCAGAATCAGAAACGCTCAAACTGCAAAGCACGAACAGGTAGATATTCCTTGCTCCAAGGTTAAAAAGAGCATCGCGGATATTTTGCTTGAAGAAGGCTACGTAGCAAACGTTGAGTATCTCGATGAAGGTATAAACGGAATAATCAGAATTACGCTCAAATACGGAGCAAAGAGAGAGCCTGTCATCACGGGTATCAAGAGAATCTCCAAGCCCGGCTTAAGAGTATATGCCAAGTATGAAAACTTGCCTAAGGTCCTCGGAGGACTCGGAATCGCTATCATATCCACGTCTAAGGGAATTATGACGGATAAGAAAGCAAGAGAACTCGGACACGGCGGAGAAGTTCTGGCTTACATCTGGTAACGCAGGAGGTATAGAAGAATGTCAAGAATAGGCAAAAAAGTAATAGCTATACCTGCCGGTGTAACGGTTTCGTTCGAAAACGGAGTCGTTACGGTTAAGGGCCCTAAGGGAACCTTGACGCAGGACATCGTAGAAGAAAAGATTCACGTTAATATCGACGCTAACGAGGTTAACCTCACGCGCGATAACGACGACAAAGAAGTCAGAGCAAAGCACGGACTTTACAGAGCCCTTATCGCTAATATGGTTAAAGGCGTAACCGAAGGCTACACCAAGAACCTTCTTATCAACGGTATCGGTTATAAGGTTACGGCAACGCCTACAAAGCTCACTCTCAACATCGGATATTCTCATCCTATCGAGGTTGAAGCTCCCGAGGGAATTACTTTCTCTACACCCGCAGCAACGGAAATTGCCGTAAGCGGTATCGACAAAGTTCTCGTCGGACAGGTAGCAGCTTCCATTCGTTCTTTGAGAAAGCCCGAGCCTTATCACGGCTACGGCGTTCAGTATAAGGACGAAGTTGTTGAAAGAAAGGAAGGAAAAGCAGCGGGCAAGAAGTAAGAATAACTTACTTCTTCCCCTCAATTTGCTTAAATGCGCTTAAAAAGTGCAGAGCGTATATCTCGAAACGGTTTGTGCTTTGTGAAAGCGTGTGAAAGTATATTAAGGAGAGATAATTAAAATGATCGGAAAAATCGACAAAAACGCTTCCAGAATCAAACGTAGAAAAAGAGTTCGCGGACGTGTTAGCGGAACGGCTGACAGACCCAGAATCAGCGTTTACAGAAGCGTAGAAAACATCTATGCACAGCTTATCGACGACGTTAAGGGCGTAACAATTTGCGCTTCTTCCACGCTTGATAAGAATTTGAAAGCCGAGCTTAACGGCAAGACGAAGGTTGAACAGGCTACTATGGTAGGCGAAGACCTCGCTAAAAAGGCTTTGGCAAAAGGCGTAACGGCTGCTGTTTTCGACAGAGGCGGTTACCTTTACACAGGAAGAGTAGAAGCTCTTGCTGAAGGCGCTCGTAAGGGCGGACTTAAATTCTAAGAAGGAGGACTGCTTTTATGGAACGCAAAGAAAATGCATTAAGACCTGAAAAAGACAATTCCAGAAGAAAGAGAGATAGCCGTCCCAGAAGACAACAGCAAGAGGAAAAAGACGATCTCATCAAAAAGACCATCTGTATCAACCGTGTAACGAAGGTTGTTAAGGGCGGTCGTAACATGAGATTCGCTGCTTGCGTAGTTGTAGGCGACGGAAAGGGCAATGTAGGCGTCGGTATGGGTAAGGCAATCGAAGTTCCTGCCGCTATCGATAAGGCTACTGCTGCCGCTAAGAAGAATATGTCTAAGATTTCTCTCGTAGGAACGACGATTCCTCACGAGGTTAACGGAAGATTCGGAAGAGGAAACGTATTGATGCTCCCTGCTGAGCAAGGTACCGGAGTTATCGCGGGCGGCCCCGTTCGTGCGGTACTCGAAGCTGTAGGCGTTAAGGACATCAGAACGAAATCTTACGGAACGAACAATCCTATCAACTGCGTAAAGGCAACGATCGAAGGTTTGAAATCTTTGTCTACGCTCGAAGAGGTTGCTGCTAAGCGTGGCAAAAACCCCTCTGAAATTCTCGGTTAAGGAGGTAACTTAAAATGGCTAACGAAAAACAGGTTAAGGTTACCCTCATAAAGTCCACGAACTCCTGCACGAAAGTACAGAAGGCAACCGTTGAGGCTTTGGGACTCAAGAAAATCAGAAGCGAAAAGGTTCATACACTTAATCCCAGCATCGAGGGAATGATCTTCAGAGTCAAACACCTCGTTAAGGTTGAAGAAGTTTAAGGCTTTAGGAGGAACGTAGATTATGAGAATTCATGAATTGACACCTGCTCCCAACTCCACAAAGAGCTCTAAGAGACTCGGTCGCGGAATCGGTTCGGGAAAGGGTAAAACATCAGGTAAAGGACATAAAGGACAGTGGGCAAGATCCGGTGGCGGAGTTCGTCCAGGTTTTGAAGGCGGTCAGATGCCCTTGTACAGACGTATTCCTAAGCGCGGCTTCAACAACCGTTTCAGAAAGGAATATGTTGTAGCAAACATTTCCAGCCTCGAAGCTTTTGAGGCTAACACGGAGATTACTCTCGAGCTCTTGCTCGAAAAAGGCATTGTAAGCGATGTCAAAGGCAACGCGGGCCTCAAGGTTCTCGGAGACGGCGTTCTTACGAAACCCATGACGGTTAAAGCTGCTAAGTTCTCTGAGACTGCAAAGTCGAAGATCGAAGCAGTCGGCGGCGTTTGCGAAATAATCTGACTTAAAGCGTCCGAGAGTCTCGGACGTATCGGAGGTAACAATGTTTGAGACATTAAAAAATGCCTTTAAGGTTAAAGAGATCAGAAGAAAGATCTTTATAACCATCGGCTTCATTTTGCTCTACAGAGTGGGCTGCTTCGTTCCGGTTCCCGGAATTGCCGCAGATACATTCCAGAGCACGATAGAGGGTAATGACTTCCTCGGTATTATGAGCGCTGTTTCGGGCGGATCGTTGAGCCAAGGTACTTTGTTCGCAATGGGTATCGGACCTTACATCAACGCTTCCATTATCATTCAGCTTCTCTGTATCGGTATTCCTGCTCTTGAAAGACTTTCTAAGAGCGGTGAAGAAGGAAGAAAGAAAATTTCCCAGATTACCAGATACGTAACGCTTGGACTTGCCATTATTCAGTCTGTCGCGATCCTCATTTCCGTAGGATCGAGCGGCATCGATTCGACGTTATTCGGCGAGAACCTCAAATGGTTGACGTATACTTGTATAGTAATTATTTTCTGCGCAGGATCCGCTCTTACGATGTGGATCGGCGAAAGAATCACCGAATTCGGTATCGGTAACGGAATCACGCTTTTGATCTTCGTAGGTATCCTTGCAACGGCAGGACAGTCTATTTTGACTCAGTTCAGCCAGATTTTTGCAGGCGACCTCGGAGCTTTGATTGCGCTTATCGTATTCCTTATCGCGGTTCTCGTTATCTTCGGTTGCATCGTAACCGTCGATATGGCGCAGAGAAAGATCCCCGTTCAGTATGCAAAACAGGTTAAAGGCAGAAAGATGTACGGCGGACAGTCCACGTTTATTCCTATCAAGGTAAACGGTTCGGGAGTTCTTCCCCTTATTTTTGCTTACGCAATCTTGTCTTTCCCGCAGCTCATTATGGGACTTTTCTGGCCCAATAAGGAGTTCCCTGTATATACGAATTGGTTCTCCGCAAACGGATATCTTTATCCGCTATTCCTCGCGGTACTCATCGTATTCTTCGCATACTTCTATGCGTCCGTTCAGTTTAATCCTGATGACGTCGCTAAGAACATTCAGCAGTACGGCGGATTTATCCCCGGTATCAGACCCGGTCGTCCGACAGCAGATTATCTTAGAAAGATCAGCAACAGAATTACGCTTTTCGGCGCTATCTATCTCGCTCTCGTAGCTTTGATTCCTACCTACATTTTCCGTTTGATAGCTATTGTCAACAACAGCAGCTACGGACTTATGGGTGCGTTCAGTGCAACAGGACTTATGATCGTCGTTTCTGCGGCGCTCGAGTTCAACACGACGCTCGAATCTCAGCTTATGATGAGACATTATAAGGGCTTCCTTAAATAAAAAATCATTTGGCAGTTTCGGGTATCCGCAAAAATCGCTTTGCGGATGCTCGGGCTGTTAACTTGTCTTAAAAAGAATATGAAAATTATATTGATCGGCGCACCTGGCGCAGGAAAAGGTACACAGGCTTTCAAAATCACCGATAAATTCGCCATACCTCACATCTCGACGGGAGATATTTTCAGAAGCAACATCAAGGGCGGTACGCCGCTCGGAATAGAGGCTAAGTCTTATATCGATAAGGGCATGCTCGTTCCCGATGAGCTCACCATCAAAATCGTCGAAGACAGACTTTCGAAGGAGGACTGCAAAGAGAGCTTTATGCTCGACGGCTTCCCGAGAACTTTGGAACAGGCAGAGGCACTCGACAAAATGTGCGATATAGATCTTGTTATCGATATCAGCGTTCCCCTCGAGCTTTTGCTTCACAGAATAGTCGGCAGAAGGGTCTGCAAAACTTGCGGCGAAAGCTATCATATCGACTTCATGAAAGAAGGGCAAAACACTTGCGATCGTTGCGGCGGACCTTTGATCCAAAGAGCCGACGATAACGAAGAATCGGTCAAAACAAGACTTGACGTATACGTAAAACAAACGCAGCCTTTGATCGATTATTATAAAAACAAAGGCGTTTTGAGATCGGTAGACGGCTCGAAACCGATGGAAGAAGTATTCGCTCAAATCGAAGAATTGTTGAAATGATTATACTTAAAGCTTCAAGCGAGATTGAAAAAATGAAAAAAGCCGGTAAGATTACCGGCGACACCCTCAAGCTTTTGCAAGAGAAGGTAAAGCCCGGTATGAGTACCTTGGAGCTTAACAATATTGCTGAAAGGTATATAAGAAGTCAAGGCGCGGTTCCGTCCTTTTTGGGACTATATGACTATCCAGCTTCCGCTTGCATTTCAATCGACGAAGAAGTCGTGCACGGCATTCCGTCTAAGCACAGAATAATCGAAGAGGGGCAAATCGTCAGCTTCGACGTAGGTGCTTACATCGACGGGTTCCATGGAGATGCGGCGAGAACGGTTATGATAGGTCAAGTCTCGGAAGAAAAGAGACAACTTGTCAAGGTAACGGAGGAGTGCTTTTTCAAAGGAATCGAACAGTTCAAGCTCGGCAACAGACTCGGCGATATCGGTCACGCGATTCAGCAACATGCCGAAAGCTTTGGCTACGGCGTAGTAGAAGAGCTTGTAGGACACGGTATCGGCAGAGAAATGCACGAAGACCCCAACGTGCCGAATTACGGCAAAGCGGGAAGAGGCGTGAGGTTATCGAACGGTTTGGCTCTTGCGATTGAACCGATGATTTCCGCAGGGACATACGAAGTCGTTCAGTTATCAGACGGATGGACGTATGTAACCAAGGACAGAAGTCCTGCGGCGCATTACGAAAACACGACGGTTCTTATCGACGGAGAGGTTCATATTCTCACTTTATGATCACGGAGGGACAATTGAAACAAAGCGAAGCTTTGGCAGGGCAAGTAGTCCTGTCGAAACAGGGCAGGGACAGCGGTAAATACGCGGTCGTCGTCAAGATAAAAAACGACTCGTTTGTTTATATCGCAGACGGCGTTGCGAGAAAAATCGCGAATCCCAAGCTCAAAAATATAAAACACTTAAAACTCACACCTTATGTTTTGCAGAAGGTCGCTGATAAGCTCAATGCAAACGAACAGGTGCTCGACGCTGAAATAGCGAAGGGACTTAAAGTATTCGATAAAAAAGAAGGAGAAATCGGATAGTGGCAAAAGACGATGTTATAGAAGCGCAAGGCGTTGTTCTCGAAGCGCTTCCGAATGCGAACTTCAAGGTGAAGCTTTCAAACGGAATTGTAATCACGGCATATATATCGGGCAAGCTCCGTATGAACTACATCAAAATCATTCCCGGAGACACGGTTTCCGTTGAAATGAGCCCTTACGATCTGACAAAAGGCAGAATCGTATGGCGTTCTAAAAACTAATAGTAATAACCGTTAAAAACATTTGCAAAATCAATGCAAATGTGATATAATTTCATTTAGTCTGCAATGGAGGAATAGTTATGAAAGTCAGACCGTCTGTTAAGCCTATGTGCGAGAAGTGCAAGGTAATCAAAAGAAACGGCAAGGTTATGGTTATTTGTTCCAAGAACAAGAGCCACAAACAGCGTCAGGGCTAATTTTAGATAATTAGTCCGTTTTCCCTTTTCAAAAAGGGGGTATCAACAAGCCGAAAGGCAAAAAACTAATAAGGCCAAAACGGAAGATAGATTTAACTCACTTTGCAAGGTAGAAATGCAGTGTGCTTTTTCCACCGCGCGCGCGAGCGTTTACTTGCATCACGAGCGATTGTCTTGTCTTACCGAAAAATAAGCGGAGGTAAACATAATATGGCACGTATTTCCGGCGTAGATTTGCCGAGAGAAAAACGCGTTGAGATCGGTTTAACCTATATCTACGGTATAGGTCTTCCTACGTCTCAGAAGATCCTCGCTGACACAGGCGTCAATCCCGACACGAGAGTTAAGGATTTGACGGAGGATGATATCACGAAACTCAGAGAGTATATCGAACATCATCTTGTTGTCGAAGGCGAGAGAAAAGCACAGGTATCACTTGATATCAAGCGTCTGATCGAGATCGGATGCTATCGTGGTGTTCGTCACAGAAAGGGCTTGCCCGTAAGAGGACAGAGCTCCAAGACGAATGCTCGTACAAGAAAGGGCCCCAGACACACGGTCGCTAAGAAGAAAGGTTAAGGAGGGGCAATAAAATGGCAGATAAAAAGAAAGTCATCAGAAGAAGACGTGAACTTAAGAACATTGACAAAGGTCAAGTTCATATTCAGACTTCTTTCAACAATACTATCGTTACCATCACAGATATGCAAGGTAACACGATTTCTTGGTGCAGCGCAGGCTCCTTGGGCTTCCGCGGCTCGAGAAAGAGCACTCCGTACGCAGCTCAGCAGGCTTCCGAAAAGGCAGCTATGGCAGCTAAAGAGCACGGACTTCGCAGCGTAGAAGTATTTGTAAAAGGTCCCGGACAGGGTCGTGAATCGGCAATCAGAGCTTTGCAGGTATGCGAAATCGAAGTTACCATGATTCAGGACGTTTCGCCCATTCCTCACAACGGATGCCGTCCGCCGAAGAGAAGAAGAGTATAACGGAGGTAAGAAAATATGGCAAGATATACAGAAGCGGACTGCCGTCAGTGCAGACGTGAAGGTTGCAAGCTCTTCCTTAAGGGAGACAGATGCTATACGAAGAAATGCGCTCTCGAGAGATATCCTTCCGTTCCCGGAAAAGATCCTCACGCTCCGAGAAAAAAACAGAGCGGCTACGCATTGCAGCTTCGTGAAAAACAGAAAACAAAGAGAATTTACGGCGTTCAGGAAGGTCAGTTCAGAAGTTATTATGAGAAAGCAGACCGTATGAAAGGCGTTACCGGTGAGAACATGTTGTCTCTCCTCGAAAGACGTCTCGACAACGTTTGCTACCGTATGGCTATCGGAACGTCCCGTTCGCAGGCAAGACAGCTCGTTACACACGGTCATATCACCGTTAACGGCAAGACGGTCAGCATTCCGTCTTATCTCGTTTCTACCGGCGACGTAATTTCCATCAAAGAAAGCAAACGCAACAACGGTGTCTTTAAAGATATGAAGACAGCTAAGAAGCCTACCTGCCCCAAGTGGTTGGATTTCGATCCCGAGAAGCTCGAAGGAAAGATTTTGGCTATGCCGCAGCGTGACGACATTGACGCAACGATTGCTGAACACATGATCGTCGAGTTGTATTCTAAATAATAAGTAAGCCCCACCCTTAAAAAAGGGTTACAAAAACAAAATCAGGAGGATAACTTAGAATTATGATGGAAATGAAAATGCCAAACATCACGGTTGATGAGTCACAAGATAAATCCTCGGCGAAGATCGTTGTCGAACCTTTGGAAAGAGGCTTCGGCACGACCTTAGGCAATGCTTTAAGAAGAATTTTGTTGTCGTCGCTTCCCGGCTCCGCACCCGTCGGAATCATGATTGAAAACGTTAAACATGAGTTCTCGACAATCCCCGGAGTAACCGAAGACGTTGCAGATATTATTCTCAACCTCAAAGGTTTAGCGGTTAAAACGACGTCGACCAATCCTACGTTCGGAAAATCGGTATTCATTCACAAGAAAGGTCCTTGCGTAGTAAGGGCTGAGGATATCGAGACTGATGCAGAAGTTGAAATACTTAACAAAGACGCATTGATCTGCACGATCGACGAAGGCGGCGCTCTCAATATGGAGATCGTCATCGGTCGCGGCAGAGGTTATTGCAATGCAAACTTCAATAAGAGCGATAAGAATCCCATTGATTTTATCGCGATCGATTCTATCTTCACTCCCGTTAAGCACGTCAACTATAAGGTTGAAAACACGAGAGTCGAGAACAGCATCGATTATGATAAACTTACTCTTGAAGTAAAGACAAACGGTACGTTCGCAGCTAAGGACATCGTAAGCCTTGCGGCAAAGATTATGGAAGAGCATTTGAAACTTTTCGTAAATCTTTCGGAAGAGCTTAAAGATTCGACAATCCTTATTGCACCCGAAGCAGATCAGCAGATCGAAAGATTGAAAATGAGCATCGAAGAGATGGATCTTTCCGTTCGTTCTTTCAACTGCTTGAAACGTGCGGGTATTCATACCGTAGAAGATTTAACAAAGAAAACCGAAGACGACATGCTCAAAGTCAGAAACCTTGGAAGAAAGTCTCTTGACGAGGTAATTCATAAGCTTGAAAGTTACGGTTTAAATTTAAAGAATAACGAAGAATAGGAGGATACAACCGTGAGAAAGTTGGGAAAAACAACGACACAGCGCATGAGCATGATCAAAAACCAAGCGTCTGAACTCCTTTGGTACGGCAGAATCGAAACCACCTATTTCCGTGCAAAAGAAGTCGCAAAATATGCTGAAAAGCTTATTACCCTTGCGATGAATACCTATGAGGACAAGCTCGAGGTAACCAAGAAGGGCAAAGACAAAGACGGAAAGGAAATCGAAATCAAAACGATTAACGACGGTGCAAAGAGACTTGCTGCAAGAAGAACGCTTATGGCAAAACTCGTTGACCTTAAAGAGCCTAAAAAAGAAGGCGAATCTAAGTCTGAATATGCTGCAAGAACGAAGGATATTAACCATCCTTTGATCGAGAAGATGTTCGGCGAAATCGCTCCCAAGTACGCTAAGAGAAAAGAAGAGCTCGGTCAGGGTGGCGGATATACGAGAGTATATAAGCTTTCCGACAGAAAGGGCGACGGCGCTACTAAGGCTATCGTAGAATTGATTTAATTTCAAATCAAAAGCTTGCAAAAGAAACTCTTTTGACTAAGCAATTCAAAGTAAATGGAAAAGGACACTTGCTTAAGTGTCCTTTTTTGATTGGAAAGTATTACTTTTTGATAGGGATTTGAATTTCGGTAAGGTAATTATCTTCGTTTTCGTCGTCACAGCAACCGTGGATATAAATTTCTCTAATTGCTCCGTCGATTTGATACCCTTTTTCTTTATCCATTGAAAGTCGTGCGCAATTGAGTTTTAGCGGCAATCGATTTGCAAAATCTTAAACTCACTCATAATACGTTTTGGTATTATTTCGTTCGTTTGCCTTGATTTTTGTAAAAGTTGTCGTAGCGTGTATTGTTAATGTGCGATTGAATCATTTATCAATCTGCAAGTTCTTTTTTACAGGATAATCAGAAAGATAAATCGGTTTATAATGTATATTATAAACCGATTTGCAATTGAAAATGCAATTTAGATTATAACAGACTAAATCAAAACAACCCGTTTACTTCGGCGGTTTCGTCGTCGATAGTCATTCCGACCGCAGCGGGGGTTTTGCTAAGTCCCGGCATAAGCATCATATTGCCTGCAATGCCGACAACGAACTCCGCACCGCTTCGCAAAACGACTTCGGATATAGTGATTTCAAAGTTTTCGGGGCGACCGGGCTTTGTCTGGTCGTCGGACAGCGAATATTGCGTTTTTGCGATAACAACGGGAAGATCGCCGTAGCCCATTTCTTCGAGCTTTTTAAGCTCTTTTTCCGCACTTGTCGAAAAGGTTACGCCGTTTGCTCCGTAAATCTTTGTCGCGACGGCGATAAATTTATCTTTAAGAGGAATATCGTCGGGGTAGGAGAGAGTAAAGCCGTTCTCTTTTTCGCAAAGCTCGACGACTTTTTTTGCAAGCTCCGTCGTGCCGTTGCTTCCTTTTGCCCATTCTTCGGTGAGAATTGCCTCGACGCCATAGCTTTCTACGCCGTTTTTGAGCGTTTCAACCTCTTTTTCGGTGTCGGACGTAAACTTGTTAATGGCAACTACAACGGGCAAATTATATACGTTTTTGATGTTCTCGATGTGCTTATATATGTTGCCTAAACCCTTTTCGAGCGCCTCGACGTTTTCTTCGTTAAGCTCTGTTTTCTTGACTCCGCCGTGCATTTTGAGCGCTCGTATAGTTGCTACCAAAACGACAAGATCGGGTGTGAGGTTTGCCTTTCTGCATTTTACGTCGAGGAATTTTTCCGCACCTAAGTCGGCACCAAAGCCCGCTTCGGTAACGGTATAATCGGAAAGTCCCATTGCCATACGCGTTGCGATGATACTATTGCAGCCGTGCGCGATATTGGCGAAAGGCCCGCCGTGGACGATTGCAGGAGTACCCTCTAAGGTCTGAACGAGATTGGGCTTAATCGCCTCTTTCAAAAGAATAGCCATAGCGTTTTCGGCTTTCAAGTCTTTTGCATAAACGGGTTGCTTACTTCTGTTATAGCCGATAAGAATATTTCCAAGTCTTCTCTTTAAGTCCTTGAGATTCTCGGACAAGCACAAAATCGCCATAATTTCGCTTGCCGCCGTAATAGTGAAACCGTCCTCACGGGGTGTCCCATTGGTGGCTCCGCCAAGTCCGACGACGATTTTACGCAAGCTTCTGTCGTTAAGGTCAACACAGCGTTTGAAAATAACGCGGGTGGGGTCTATGTCAAGCTCGTTCCCTTGGAAGATGTGGTTGTCTATCATCGCGGAAAGAAGATTGTTCGCAGATGTAATCGCGTGGAGATCTCCCGTGAAATGCAGGTTAATTTCCTCCATTGGGACAATCTGAGCGTACCCTCCGCCCGTTGCTCCGCCTTTAACTCCGAAGACGGGGCCTAAGGACGGCTCTCTAAGAGCAAGGCATACGTTCTTTCCGATTCGCTTAAGTCCGTCGGCAAGCCCGATCGATACCGTCGTTTTTCCTTCGCCGGCGGGGGTGGGGTTTATTGCGGTAACCAAAATGAGCTTTGATTTCGGGCTTTTCGGCGAGCCTTCGAGCTTTGCCATATATTTGCCGTAAGGCAAAACGTCGTTCTTATCTATGCCGAGCTTTTCCGCTACGTCGAAGATATTTTCGGGTGTATATTCTCTTGCGATTTCGATGTCTGTTTTCATAGTTGCCTCCAAGTGAGATTAAAAGCAAAAAAACTTTTTTCTATTGTATCATAAAAAGTATCGTTTGAAAACCCTTTTTTAAAATATTTTTCGTGGGATTTATTGGCATATATATTGAATAAAACCAAGTTGACTAAGCTAAAATAAGTTTTGCCTAAAATATCGAAATATGCCGTTACGTTTTTTGCGATTATCTTTATTGTATTTTGAGAAGTTACTTTCAGGTTTTGCAATTTGATTGCAATAAATGTTCGATTTATAGTATCAATGGATAGCCGATACGCAAAGTAGTTCCAAAATAAAAAACTGCGTAAGCTTTTTTTGCTTACGCAGTTAGTCTTTTTTGTTATTACATTCTCGAATTAGTCGTCATAAAAAGTCTTCCGTATAAATCTACCGTTTTTTCCATGCTCTTGACGAATTTTCTGACCTTTCTTTTAAGTTTCATAATAATACCTCCTGTTTTCTTAACATTTTTCGTTTTCTAATTATATGGCAAAGTTGTTGACGATAAAGAATCTTCCGCGAAGTTCCGTGTTTTTCTCCATATTTTTAATAAATTCTCTGATTCTTCTTTTAAGCTTCATAATAAATACCCTCCTATTTTCTTTGCGTTTTTCTAATTACATAGCAATATTGTTTGTGATGAAAAGTCTTCCGCGAAGTTCTGTGCTTTTCTCCATGTTCTTGATAAACTCTCTAATTCTTCTTTTAAGTTCCATTTTAAATTACCTCCGAATCTTTATTTCTGGTTATAGTATGCGCTTTGTCAATAAATAAATGTGAACTTAAACGTAAACTTTTCGTAAAATGACGTTAAATAAACGTAAACTTTCTGGTTTTATTAATTTTATTGAAAATATTAATCCGATTTTTGAAATGAGTTATAAATTGGTTTATATACTATGTTGTGCAAAATCGACAGGGAATAATCGTTTTTGTCATAGGCGTTATTTGTCGGGGAAACGGAAGATAACGAACTTAAAGTAATCTCGAGATTTTTGGCATTTTTTATATATTACGGAAACGAAAGAAGAATAAATGCAAATATGTTGAAATATGCCGAAAAAAGTGTTAAAATGTCGGCGGAGTATATAAAGGAGCGAAAGATATGAAAAAGTTTTTTTCGGAATTTAAGAAATTCATTCAGCGCGGAAACGTTGTAGATCTCGCCGTCGGCGTTATCATCGGCGGAGCGTTCAGCAAAATTACGTCAAGCCTTGTCAACGACGTTATCATGCCGCTTATTACGGCGATATTCGGTTTGTTCGGCGTCAAGGGCGGCGTAGAAGGTATGAGTATCGTTTTGAACGGCGTACCTAAATACGTACTCGACACTTCCACAAATACGCAAGTTTTGAACTCCGAAGCGATTTTGTGGAACTACGGCAATTTTATCCAGACCGTTATCGACTTTTTGCTTATCGCGTTCGTATTGTTTGTTATTATTAAAGCACTTAATTTTGCTAACGACGAATTGAAAAAAGTTACGGAGAAATCCCCTTTCACGAAAGCAGAGCTTAAAGCGTTGAGAAAAGAGGGAAAGAGCTATCTCGAAATCAAAAAGCTCGAGGACGAAAAGAGAGCGGAGCTCATTGCCGAGGCAAAGAGAAAGGAAGAAGAGGCAAAAGCAAACGCGCCCAAGACGGAAGCTCAGCTTTTGCAAGAAATTATCGACCTTTTGAAAGAGCAAAAAGCCGAATAATCTTGACATAAATAAATCTATAAAACACGATTGCGTTTATAAAAAATCGTATTTATACCTAAACAAAAAAGTGCTTTTAACAAGCACTTTTTCTTTATATGAGATTGTTTTTTTGACTGTGGAATAAGTGAATTATTATTTTGATAATTCGTTTTATAAAATGACGGTTTAGACAAATAATTCTTTTGATTATTAGATTGAAACAATCGTGATTTTAGATAAAAACAGCATCGCCGTTTGATTGTGACTTTGGGGTTTAGATATTATAAAAAATTATTAGTAGATTTTTCGAATCAATTTAGATTAATCTCGATTGCTTCGGCATTTCAATGGTATTAAAGCAAGTTTTCGTTTTGCTTATCTTTTATCAAGGCGATGTATTTGTCGATAGCGGACAGCCAAGAAGACATATCGAGCTTTTCGCTCAAAACAACCGACTCGCCGTTTTTGATTGTGGCTAAAAAATCTTTTTGAATTCTTCGAAATTGCTCTGCTAATTCTTTTTGATCGATTAGCTCCAACATCGTGATGCCGTCAAGAAGTGTTGTTCGGAACAAAGTGTTCATTTCTAAAACAAGCTCGTCTTTCGTTTTTATCGCTTGGCAAAAGTTTTGAATGTCGAGTTTATATTGCTCCAATACTAATAAAGAGCGAAGAAATAAATCTTCGAAATTCGGAGTGGAAATAGGGGATTTTTCTATTGTGGCAACAATTACAATGTCGTCTAACCGTTCTATCAACTCTTTTTCCGTTAAAAGCAATCTTTCGGGTTCACTACTATTTTCATGTTTGTTGTTGATAAAAACAAAACGGTCACCTTCGATTTCGGAATAGACGACGGCGTGTTTTTCCGTTTGGGTTATTTTTAGACCTATCATGGCGGTGCTACATTTACGAAGATAATCGAGTAAGTCGCGGCTTTTTACGGCGGTTTCCGTCATGGAAAAGCCCAATGTGTTCAAATATAGGTTGAAATGATTTGCGGTTTGCAGCATTGAGCCCGATGAGTAGATACCGTCGTTATATTCAAATAAGTATGGCAAATTCATTCCTAATGCAATTTGCCTATCTTCCGCGTCTAAGCCGTGACGTAGCAACATATTTGCAACTCCCGCAAAGGCACAAGACGAGTTAAAGGTCATATATTTCATAAAATAGTTCGGTTTTCAAAAATAACGAAGCCGCCGCGTTATTTTTTGTGCGACGGCGTAGTGACAATATTTGAATTATAGATTTTCGAGCAAGCCCTCGTCCGCTTCGTAATTTTTTATGAGCTCCAAGTTTTTGCTTGGGGAATAGGTATATTCGAAAGCGTGCTTCGAAAGCATTCTTTCTTCTGCGTCCTCGGGGTTTTCGGCATACTTTGCTTTGAATTTTTTTGGCGAAAGACCGTATTCCGTTTCAAACGCTTTATATAAATATCTCATATCGGAAAAGCCCGACTCGGTGCAAATATCGCCGAGTTTTTTCTTTTCCGAAAGAAGAAGCGTTATGGCGTTATTGAGCCTTATCGACGTAACGTAATCTTGGAACGTTACGTGCAAAGAGTCCTTAACGAAATGCGACGCATAGAAAAGCGAGAGATTTTCTTTGTCGGCAAAGTCTTGCAAGAGAAGTTTTTCGGCAAAACCGTTGTCTACGAATTCGATTAGGCGATTGAGTCTTGCGATTTTTTCGTTTTGAACTTTACCGTCCTTTGTCGTAGTATGCTTCGCGCTCGTCAAAAGAAGATATATAAAGTCGTTGAAAAGCGCGGCGCAATGGAAGTTGCGATATTTTTCGTTCGAATAGTAAGCTTTTGCTAACGATAAGAAAAGGTATCTCAAATCCTCGTAAAAGTCGTTGGCGTCGCTTATTACGGTCTTATTGAAAAGCACTTTTTCGCCGTCTTTCAACGTACCGTCAAACAGCGATTTATTTAGCTCGATCGAAAGAAGCGTAACGCCTTTCCCGTCGGTTTTGATCTCGTGGGGGAGATCGTGATTAAAAATCGCGAAGTCGCCTTTTCTTACCGAGAACTCGCCTTTAGCGGTGATTGCGGTCATTTCGCCGTCGAGAACGAAGTTTATTTCGAGCTGTTCGTGCGCGTGCAAAGTGTTATAGAACACTTTTTTGAGCGTCGGCTTTGGTATGTTAAGTTGCACGTTGTCTTTTGTTTCTAATACTTTTTCCATTCTTTTTATTTCCTATTTTTTCTTTTTGTTTTTTGATTTTTATGCATTTGCAAAAACTGACTTTTGCTTTTTTATTCGAGAGGCATATCCATTCTGCTGAATCTATCGAGTAAATCGTCTTCTTCGCTTTGGATATTTGCCATACGCTCGATTTCGTTTCGGATATTCAGCATTTCGAAATCCGTTTCGTTGATTACTTCCGCGCAAGCTTTAAGTCTTGAGATGACGTCGCTTTGCTTGGGAAGAGCTTGCTTATATTTGAGCTGATGCTCCAAGCTTGCCCAAAAATCCATTGCGATTGTACGTATTTGCACTTCGACTTTCACTTTCTTTTTATATTCTGCAAAAAAGACGGGCACCTCGACGATAAGGTGTAAGCTTCTATAACCGCTCTCTTTCGGGCTTTGAATATAGTCCTTTTTGGTAATCAAGGTGATGTCGTCTTGCTTGAGCAGTGCGTCGGCAAGTGTATATATGTCATCGACGTACGAGCAAATGATTCTTACTCCCGCAACGTCGCGAATGTTTTCTTCGATTGCTTCCATCGAAAAAGGAAGTCCCATACGAGAGAGTTTCTCCGCGATACTCGAAGTACGCTTCAAGCGCGTCTGAATTCCCGTGATGGGATTTCTTTTATAGCGAATTTTGAATTCGGTATTCAAAACTTCGAATTTCGTGCGGATTTCCTTTATCGCACAGTTATATCTCATCATCAGCTCTTTATATTCGACTAACGTCCCCATTGCGTGCTTTGTGTGATTCATCAGTCTATTGAAAGACGCTTCCGTAACGGCGGGAACGCCTATCGAACGTGAAGACGGGTCGTTTGTCGAGTCTTTGATCCATTGGTCAATGTCGTTAAAATCGAGTGAATCCGTCCTATCGTCTTGCATTTATCGTTCCTCCTATCATTTTTTGTCTTTGGCAAATGCATAACTTTTTTTCAAAGTATTAAAAAGCTATATCAAGTATCAAAAGTATAGCAAAAAAATGCACTTCAAACAAGCGAAAGAGGAGGTTTTTGAGATAATCACATAACTTTACAGCAAATTAGTCAAAGAATCCGTAAAGCGGATTTGTTATGTGGCGCAAAAAGCGTTTTGATTTAGCTTGTTTTATATAAACGCTTGAAAAAGTTTTATCGACAGTAAAAAACTTGACTTTTATGGAGAGCGGCGAACGTGTTTTTAGGAGCGTTGCAACTAAAAGTTGTGCATAAAAAAAGTAGTTTGTTTTATTGCTTAACTTGGGATTATGTAAATATATATTGACGATGTTTGATATAAACATCATAAAGGGTTTAAGCTTTTAAGTTTATTTCCGTTCGGAAGTTTTTGTTGCGGAGTGATACCTTTTTTCGAATATGTTTCATTTGCTTTGTCGCATATTGATTTTCCGATTTTTCGGATTTATAATATACATATTTGGATGCTTATCCATTGAAATTACACCCGATTGAGCCTAAAAGCCGTCTTTTTGCGGATTTTCAAATCTTTACTTTAAAGACCTAAAAAAGATTTTAAGGCACTCTCATTTCAACGGATATGTGTCGTGTTATTTGAAACAAAAATACATAAAGGAGAAAAATATGGCAACAAAAGTCAAAAAGAAAAAAGCTAAAAAGCTTCCGAAAAACGACTTTTTGAAAATGACGCACTTCATCAAGTTCCCATGGTTTTTGATTATTCTTGCGTCGATCTCGGCTGTTGTGGGAAGCGTCGTTACGGGTAAAGTTCCGGATGTAACGAGTACGCTTTTCGACGGCAATTTCGAAGTATCGAAGCTTTGGTCGGTTTTGGGGACGCTTCTTCTTTCCGTCGCGATAAGCCTTATCGCATACACTTTCAGAGTATATGCGGAGTCTAAATCGACCCTCATTACGAGGAATCGCATTTGGGAAAGAATCATGAATTCGAAAACGTCTTATTTCGAATTTACCGATCCTACTTCTACGCTTAACTTCGTAACGGTAGACGCGCAGACGGTCGGTGCGGGTATGACGGAGCTTTTCATATATATTCCGCAAATGGCGACCCTTTTGATAGTCGCTATCGCGCAGGTGTTTTCTTATAGCACAAAGTTCATTCCCGCGATACTTTTGATGCTCCCGATGCACGTTGTATATTTCTTCATTATGGCGAAATGGCAGACGAGAGTTTCGAAAGAAATCGAAATCGAGACGGGACTTTTGACGGCATATTTAGCGGAAAGAATTAAAAATCTTCCTCTTATCAAGGCGTTCTGCACTCAACCCGTCGAGTCCGTAAACGGCAAAATCGCCGCAGAAAAGCTTTATAAGCTCAATATTCAATACTATGAATTGACGGTTGTTAATGCCGTTTATCAGGTTATGACGCCGATAGTCGGCACGGTCATCGCGGTTATTTACGGCGGAAGCTTGCTTAAAGCGGGAGAAATCACCGTTCCGAATTTCGTCGCGCTAATAACCTACATGGCGTCGATAAATTCCGTAATCATGGTCGTTGCGATAGTATACGTATTCGTCAAGGCTTTCCATGGAACGACTTATCGTCTTGCGAGATTGTTCGAGTCGGAGCCCGAAGAAATCGATGAAAAGGTAGGCGAAACAAACGTTCAAAACGGCGATATAGCGTTTAAGGACATAACGTTCGGATATGGAAAGAAAGAGAATGTTATCGAAAACGTATCGTTCAGCGTTCCGCAAGGAAAAATCACAGCTCTCGTAGGACCGTCGGGAAGCGGCAAAACGACTTTAATCAAACTACTCGAAAGATTGTACGCTCCGAAATCGGGAGAAATCACGATTGGCGGCAGAAACATCGACGAATATAACGTTCAAAGCTTCAGAAGAAAAATCGCGTACGTAATTCAGGACGCGGGAATATTCAGCGGAAAAATCAGAGAAAGCTTCTGCTACGGCGTAGAAAGAGTTGTGTCTGACGAGGAATTGAGAAATGTTGCCGAAAAGGTCGGATTGTTGGAATACATTGACTCGTTACCCAACGGCTTCGACACCGAGCTTGCTTATTGGGGATCGTCCCTTTCGGGCGGACAGAGACAGCGTATCGTTATAGCAAGAGCGCTTTTGAGAACGGATTCCGACGTATTCATTTTCGACGAACCTACAAGCGCACTCGATCCCGAAACCGCAAACGACATCACGAAGCTTATTTTCGAAGACTTCGAGAATAAGACGATAATCATAATTTCTCACGAGCTTAGATTTATCGCTAAATCCGACAATATCGTCGTCATCAAAAAGGGCGAGCTTCTCGGAGAGGGCGAGCACGAAAAGCTTATGGCAACATGCGACGTATATTGCGACCTTGTCGAAGAACAAAGCTACAAGGAGGTATTCGGCAAATGAAAAACAGAAAGAACGATAAAAAGTCAAACGGCAATACTGTTTTCGAAACAAAGCCGAGAATCACGGTAGACGTCGATAAAGTAGGTTTTTTCCAGCTTTTCGATATATATAAAGGGGTAAAAATCCCTTGGTTATTGCTTGTTATAGGCTTGATTATTTATATCACGGTGGCGGTTTTGAACCTTAACGTCGCGACTTTTTCGGGCGATATGATCGATGCGTCGGGCGCTGTTCCGACCGACCAGCTTGTCAAATATATCGTATCCGCAGTTGTTATCTGCATTTTGACGGGCGTATATATGATGCTTACGGGTATTGCGTATTCGAAGATTATTCTCGGGGTCAGAACAAAGCTTTGGGATAAGGTCATGAAGATAAAGCAAAAGACTTATGACGCAGACGGAGGCGAATCGCTCGTTTCCCGTGTCGTTCAGGACTGCGAATATGCGTGCAAATACTTCGAAATCACGCTCTCTATCATTGCAACGCTTGTATCTACCGTGATATACGTCGTAGGAATGTATAAGCTTAGTGCTAAGCTTTCCAATTACGTTTTGATTTTCATCCCCGTAAGTATACTTCTCGGATGGGGTTACTCGGTGCTTAAGTTCATTATGGCGGCAAAATATCAAGGACTTATCGCAAAATCGACGGCTTATCTTGTCGAAAGAACGAAAGACCTTACTCTTATCAAAACTTGCAACGCGCAAAACAGAGAAATTGCCGAAGGTCAGAGATACTTCGTCGAGCAATACGACGTTCAGTTCAAGATCGGAATGGTGCAAAACCTTTCCACAATGATAAACGAACTTCTCAACCTTATCTCTATTATAATCCCGTTCGTTGTCGGTGCGGCACTGTTTTCGGCGGGCGAAGTTACGCTCGGCGCGATAGTTTCGCTTAGCGGACTTTTCGGCAACGTCAAGACGTCGTTCAACAACCTTATCACCAATGTAGGTTTATATAAAGAAGCAAACGGCGCGCTTGCAAGAGTTAAAAAGGTTCTCGAATACGAAGAAGAAGCTCTCGATGAGGGAGAATCGTTAGGCGGAGCGGTTTCGGATATCGAATTCAATAATGTCGATTTCAGATACACCGCGGATAAGAATATTTTGAATCAGCTTTCTTTCCATATTCCTAAGAATAAAGTTACGGCGATTGTCGGAACGAACGGCTCGGGCAAAACTACGACGATTAAGCTTATTGACAGACTTTATGAACCTAACGATGGCGTGATTTATTACGGCGGCGTCGATGCGAGAAAATATTCGCTCAAGTCTTGGCGTGATAAATTCTGTCTTATCGCGCAAGGCTCTCCCATGATGGCGGGAACCATTCGCGAGAATATTTGCTACGGAAAAGAAAACGTCTCGGAAGAAAGACTTATGGAAGTTGCGAAGCTTTCGCACGTATGGGATTTCGTCAAGGATCTCCCCGACGGCTTCGATTCTTATGTGGCGCCCGGCGGAAATAACTTCTCGGGCGGACAAAAACAGTGCATCGCGATCGCAAGAGCGATGATGAGCGATAAGGAATATTTGGTTCTCGACGAGGCGACGAGCAATCTCGATATAAGAAGAGAACACGATGTTTTGGCGGCGGTCAATACTTTTGCCAAAGACAGAACGACCGTTATCATTGCACATTCTCTTGCCGCAGTTAAGAACGCAGATCACGTTATAGTAATCAAAAACGGCGTTTTAGAAAGCGAGGGCGAACCGTCGATTATTCTCAATCAAACGGATAATTACCTTGCCAAGATGATGAATAGAGCTAACGTATAATGCGTGCGGCTATATTTGATTTAGGGATTTGCAAGTCATAATTCCTAAGGACTCATTTTAGGGGGTTGTTTGGATTTAAATATTTAAAACTGCAATAAAATCTCATTATAGATTTTTTCTCCTTGAGTAAAAGAAGCTTCCTTAAAAAGGGAGCTTTCTTTTTTGTCAAAAAAAAGGAAAAACAAAAAGCTCGTAATTTAATAAAGCGTAATTATACTATTAAAGCATAAGATGCATATTTTTGAACGAAAAACATAATTGTTTTGAAAATTTGGCGGCAAATATGTCGCTTTTTCGATACTTTTTATTTATATTTATCAAATACGTTGAAAAAATAGTTTCGATGTGATAAAATTATCATATGCAAAAAGTGAGTGCTGTTTTATCTTTAATATTGGTTCTTGTTCTTTTGTCTGCTTGCGGAAAGTCGGACAATTTCCGCTATAAAAGAGACGTCGAAACGTTCAATACATCGTCGCTTTTATATCTATACGGCGATTTCGAAAATCGTGAAACGGAATCCGATCTTGAAAATTGCTGGGCGAAAATCGAGGAAGAACTTGAAAAAATAGAAAATGCCGTGTCGGTTGAAATCGAATCCTCTGACGTATATAGATTTAATAACGCATCTTGCGGCGAAAAGGTTCTTGTTTCGGAAACGACTGCGAAAATATTTGAAATTGCTAAAAAAATATACGAGAAAAGCGGCGGGAAGTACGATCCGACGGTTTTCCCTTTGGTAGATTTATGGGGATTTTCGCCAAGATTCTTCGAAAACTATGAAATGTCTGAGCCTTATGACAGAAAGAAAAGCTCGAACGGAGCTATCGAGCTTCCCGATTCGAAGTATGTCGAAGCGTTCAAAAGCCTTGTAGGGTTCGATAAAATCGTTTTGACGAAAGAAAACGGCGAGTATTATTTGACGAAAAACATAAAATCCGTCGTCGTTGACGGAGTGGAGTATCAAGCCAAAATCGATTTCGGCGGAATAGCGAAAGGCTATGCGACGGACGTTGCGCTTGAAATAATGAAAGAATACGGCTTTTACGAGGGGTATTTTTCGTGCGGAACGAGTAGTATTGCCTTTTTGGAAAACGGAGGGAACAGCGCGAAAGACAAATGCTTCGAGCTGTCGATAAGAAAACCTCGAACGACAAGCGAAAACGGTAGCGCGTATGCGTCCGTTGCGGTCAAAAACGTTTGCGTTTCGACAAGCGGCGATTATGAAAGATATTACGAAATCGACGGAGTCAGATATTGCCACATAATCGATCCCGAAACGTGCTGTCCGATTGACGGCGAAAAAGAATCGTATATTATGAGCGTAACGCTTATCGGCGAAAGCGCGGCGGAGCTTGACGGCCTTTCGACGGCTGTCATGACTATGACTCTTAACGAGGCGAAAAGCTTTTTGAAAAAGAACGGAATAGACGGCGTAATCGCATATTGCGAAAATGGCGAATACTTGGTATATTCGACAATTTCAAATAAAACGGAAATCAAAGACGGAAATTATATACTTAGATAGTTTTTATGAAAAAAAGCGACGGAGACAAAAATAGTTTATTTTTTAAGAAAGGCGATATAATAATTTACGCCCTTGTTTTCGTTGCTATTATTCTTTCGTTTTTGCCTATTGTTATGTCAAAAAGCGGCGAGATAGATGTCGTTGTCGTCACGGATTTAGAGAAAAACTCGGAAATTTTTTCTTACTCTGTTGCAAGCGGCGAATATACTTATGACGAAAGGCTTGTTATGGTTGAAAAAACCGACGGCGCTCTTGTTGTTACGATAGAAAAAGGTGATAAAAAAAACGTTCTTGTCGTAGAAAAAAACGGCGAGACGTATATGAAAGAAGCCAACTGCTCGATAAACGCGGATTGCGTGCATAGCGACAAAATAACGAAGTCAAACGATGCGATAATATGTCTTCCGCATAAGCTCGAAGTGGTCGGGAAAGGAAGCGAAGAGGGGGAAATCATAATCGGATGAAAAAGCTCTCGTCAAAAAAAATCGCATTGCTTGGAATTTTGACTGCGCTTGCGCTTATTTCATATCTTTTAGAAGGACTTTTGCCGCCGCTTTTTATTCCCGGAGCCAAAATAGGCATATCGAACGTATTCACTTTGCTTTGCATCTGCCTTGTGTCGCCTTTTAGCGGTGTAGTACTAATAATCGTTCGAACGGTGCTTGCAAGCTTAATCGCAGGCTCGATTTCTTCGCTTATATATAGCTTTTTGGCAGGACTTACGGCGACAATATTTATGGCTGTTGTGTTCAAGCTTTTTAGAGAAAAGCTTTCGCTTATTTCGATATCTATAGGCGGCGCGGTTATTCATAACGCCGTGCAGCTTCTGATATACTTTTGGCTGACGGGATCTGAATTTGTGATTTCGTATTTGCCTTATCTTGTGTTAATCGGTATATTTTCGGGTGCAATTGTCGGTTTTTTAACGGCGATTATCTATAAATACAAAGAAAAAATCATTTAGGAGAAGACTATGGAAAAGTTCGGTTGGTGTTTTATCGGAACGGGTAGACTTGCAAATCAGGTTGCAGATCAAATCATTAAAAGCGGTAGGCACGAGATTGTTTCTTGCTATACGAGAAACTTCGAAAACGCAAAAGCGTTTGGTGAAAAGTTCGGTGCAAAGGCTTATGAAAACGCAGAAGACGCAATGAGTGCCGAGTGTGTTGATTGCGTATATATCGTAACAACGCACAACGTACATTATCGCTTTGCAAAAATGGCGATAGAGCTTAGTAAACCCGTACTTTGCGAAAAAGCGTTTACGGTTACGGCGAAAGAGGCGGACGAATTGATTGCGTTGGCGAAAGAGAAAAAGGTCTATCTTGCCGAAGCTATGTGGACGTGGTTTTCGCCCGTTGCGAACAAGGTCAAGGAATGGGTGGACTGCGAATTGGGTGAAATACTCGATGCGAAGTTTTTTTATCATATGAAATCGATAAATTACGCGCCGAGAGTTTCCGATCCGAAGCGTGCCGGCGGAGCGTTGCTTGACATTACCGTCTATCCGATTACATACGCATACAGACTTTGGGGTATGCCCGAAAAAATCGAGGCGGTAGGAAAAATCGAAAACGGCATAGACGTGGGCGAAGACGTTACGCTTTATTTTGAAAACGGCAAAAAGGCGTTTATTACGGCTTCCATTGTCGATATGAAAGGCAAGGAAAAGTTGACGATTGTCGGAGAAAACGGAAAGATAATCGCGCCATACTTCCATTGCTTAAACAGCGTAAGCATGAAGCTTAAAGGAAAAAGAAAGACGAAATTCAAAGGTAACGGCGGATTTGTTATCTCATATCTTGAAGAGTTCGACAAGGTTTCCGAAGAAATCAGACAAGGCTTGACGGAAAGTAGGTTCGTTCCTCTTCAAGCTACGTCCGACGTTATGCACATTATGGACGAGGTGAGAAATCAAATAGGATTGAATTATTCGGAGCTTGAATAAGTAATTGATTTCAAGAGTTGGTTCATATAATTCCAAAAGGTTTTTGCATGGATTATTTATCTTCGTAACAGAATATGGATTATCTGTTTGTGTATAATCTTTTGGATTGTATCTCAAACAATAAAAAAGTTTAATATAACAAGTTTAGACGAGTTCGATTTTGTCGAGCTCGTTTTTTATGTAAAAAAGAATCGATAGGCTATCCGTTGACGATCTCGCAATTGAGCGATAACTTCTTATGGGGTGTAATACGCAAAGTATTATTTCGTTTGTTTGCCTTGTTTTTCTTTAATCTCGGGTTAAAACGCGAGATACCTCAAAGTGGTCTTTCTTGTGATTTTCAAATTTTTTTTGTAGTTATACTGTCGTTAATGATACTATTTTACGAATATGTTTCAAAAGGGCGGACGGGTATTGACAACGGTGTTTTGTTGGCTTAAAATAGCTTTATTCGATACTGTAGTATCATTTTTAGGGGGATTTATGCCTAAAATCAAAAGAGCGGTCGATTATATCGTCAAAGAAGTGATGCCGAATGTTTGGGAGATTTGCGCGTCCGCCGTGCAAATGCATTTGGTGGTAGGATGCACTCATGCGCTTTTGATAGACACGGGATACGGATTAGACGATCCGACGCCTATAATAAAGTCAATAACAGATCTTCCGCTTTATGTCCTCAATTCGCACGGTCATATAGACCATGCCGGCGGCAACGGATTTTTCGAAAAGGCATATATGCACCCCGACGACATCGAACCGTATACGAGGCAAAACGGCGAGGAAATGCGAAGAGGGGTTGTCGAAACTCTGAAGTTTTTCCAAAAGATATTGTTTTTCAGGCGTATCGTTCCGAAAAACTTAGACGTCGAAAAATATGCGAAAGTCGAGTTCGATAATTTTATCGATATACGCGAGGGCTTCGAGTTCGATTTAGGCGGACTCACGGCAAAAATCATCGAGCTTCCCGGACACACGAAAGGCTCTGTCGGCATTTTAATCGAGGAACTTAGGCTTTTATATACGACCGACGCGATTTGCCCTGCGACTTGGCTTTTTCTTCCCGAATCGACTAAGCTTTCGGAATACGTCAAATCGATAGAAAAAGCGCTGTCGATCGATTTTGATTATTTCATCACGGGACATTCGCCGAAGCTTTTTCCGAAAAAGGATATGTATGACTATTTAGCTGTTGCGAAAGACCCCGATTTCGAGCACGGCAAAAAGAAAAAGGCAACCGCGTTTAGCGGAGGGCGTGTCGAAGTCGTTTGCTACGGCAAAGAAAAACGGAAGGGCATTTCGCTTCATATTTCAGAAGATAAGCTATAGTAATTCGATTTTATAAATAATAGGAATAATGCGGCTTGTTGTTTCGAGCTTAGAAATCTTTAAGACAAAATAGAGAAGAATTATTAAAAAGAACAAAAGAATTGCGTTCTAAATTTGATGTGAACCCCAAAGGTTAGACATGAAAGTGACAAACTTTAGGAGGTGCATTTCAATTTACTACGGTTTATTGAAAAACAAAATATGGTTTTAATCCGAAAGCCTCTAATAAAGCTTTCGGGGCAGATAAATAACATAATATCAGGAGGAAAATTATGGCAAAACAAAAGGTAAACAAGCATCCCGATTGGCAGATGACGAGTGCCGAAAGAAAGTGGTATTACATAGGCGATACCGGAAGACTTTTCGGCTCGACGCTTATTACAAGCTATATGACGTTGTTTTTGATGTTTCAAGGAATATCGACTGCGGCAGTTGCCACGGCAATTATGATCGTCAAGATCATCGACGCTGCGGACGACGTTATTTTCGGTTTTATTGTAGACAAATTAAAATTGACGGAATGGAAAGCGTTTAAAAAAATTACGGGAAGCGGTAAATATATGCCGTGGTATAGGTTGACGTTCTGGATGTTCCCCGTCGCAACCATTCTTTTCTTCCTTATGCCTAAGTCTTTCCCCGAAGCAGCTAAGGTTGCGTGGTTCTTCGTAACGTATTTGCTATATGACTTGACCTGCACGCTTTCGGAAGTCCCGATGCAGTCGATGGTAATGACCCTCACCGAAAGCCCGTCTGAGAGAAATAACATCTTGACGGTCAAGGGCGTTATCACGGTAGTTGCGGCGGTTCTTCTTGCGATTATCGTATCGTTCCTTATTAGCGAAAGTGTCGGTATGTCAATCTCTACAGTCGGCGTAGGATTCTCCGTATTGTTCCTTTTGATGATGCTTCCTATGGCATTCAAGGTCAACGAGCACAACACCGAGCTTAAGAACGTCGTAGAGGAGGGCTCGCAAGAAAAATATACCTTTAAGGATATGATTAAGTGCGTATTTACCAATAAGTACATCTTCGTATTCTTCCTTGCAACTATTGTCTTCACGGTTCTTTTGACGAGAATGGCTGTCGAAACGTTTATCGCGTTCTATATTTTCAACGATTCGATGATATTTACATACGTAATGCTCATAGGCTTTGTCCCCGGAATTATCATAAGCGGGCTTTGCGGAAAGATCGCGGACAAAATGGGCAAAAAGAATTTGCTTTCGTTGATATTCGTTCTTTTGGCGGCGGCATCACTCATTATTTATTTCTTTGGCAGAGGTAATAAGGTATTTTTTATCGTAATCGGAGGACTTTGTGCAATCCCCAATGCTCTCGTAGAGGTTGTCAGAACATATATCGCACCTGACACAATCGAATATACGAGATATAAAACGGGTAAAGATTGCTCCGGTATCTTCTATTCGTTGCAGTCTTTCATAAAGAAAGCTACGAACGGTATCGCAAGCTCTTTAGCACTCTTCATTTTGGCGTTCAACGGCTGGCAAGAAGTTACCGCAGACAGCTTTGCGGATCTTTTGGCGCAGGGCGTAACGCAGACCCCTCAGGCTCTTGACGCACTTTGGAACGTAGGATATCTTATTCCCGCGTTCGGTTGCATTATCGCGGCTGTTCTTATGCTCGTTCTTTATAACTTAAAAGATAAAGACGCTGCTTTGATGGCGCAGTGTAACGCGGGTACCATAACGAGAGAAGAGTGCGAAGCTCAGCTTTCGAGAAAGTATTGATTATATTGTAAATGCGGCGAGGCTTCCGCTTTCCTAAACAAAAGCGGAAACCTTTTCCATAATATATACGAAATTACTTACTTGTAAGGGCTTGGAGTTTAGCGGTATTGCTAAAATATAACAATCCTTCAGTCTGCTACGCAGACAGCTCCCTTACTAAAGGAGCCTTTGGTTTTGTGGCAAAACAAAAATTGTTGTGCATAGATTTTATCACGAGATAAGAGACTTACGTGAAAGGCAATATAAAAAGCAAAAGCAAAAATACACCTATTTGGGGCAGTCCTGCCCATTCGGTTTTTTCTCAATATACTTTTTAACTTTGGAAAAGGCTTTGCGATTATGCAAGGTCTTTTCTATTTTTCGTTAAAGCTATAAAGAATATCGATTGTATTTTGGAATATATGGCGTAAATTATTTATAGTGTGCTTTTTCTTCGGAATAGACTATCGTATAACGTCTTAGTAATTTTTAGTGTTATCTATACGTCGATTTGTAAAAAAACGAATTTATAAAGTCTTAAAATTGCGTAGTGTCGTAACTAATCTATGGGTTTTACTATTAGATATATAAATGTTGCGCTTGTGCTGTGGGACGGTCTTCTTTGTTTTGTTACAGAAATCGGATTATTTTTTTGGTCGATATTGACAAATTTATGATAAAATGATACTATAGTATCGAAAACGAATCGTTTCAATGGATATGCGTTATTAAAACAAAAAGTTTTAATAAAAAAGTTGCGGTAATGATTGTGCGTTTGCGAAAAAGCGTACGGCTTAAATAATAATAGAGATTACAAACTTGCTTGCAAGGGTTTGGAATTTCGCAATATTTCAAGCTTAGAAGCACAAAACTATCGTTTTGTGGCAAAACACACTTGTTTTGCAAAGATTTTTACGCAAGACAAATATCTATATAAAGAGGGGGAAATCGATGTCAAAGGATATTAACAAAGTTTCGTTCATAAAAGACTGTATGGCGGACGCACTCGAAACGCTTATGAAAGACCGTGCGATAAAGGATATTTCTATCGACGAAATAACCAATTTGGCGGGAGTAGGGCGAGCTACTTATTTTCGCAATTTCGATTCGAAGTACGAGGTGCTTGCCTATAAGCAAATAAAGGAGTGGAAAGCTTGGCGCGACAAGCATAATCTGGGTCCGACCGAAGAATTTGATTTCAATAATGCGTTATCGACTTTCCAGTTCCAATATAACATAAGAGAGCGTACCCGCCGCCGTTTCACGCACCCGGAGGAGTATAAGCTCGTCAATTCGATAGTTATCAAAGAGGTTATTATCCCGGACTCCAATAACGAATATACGGATATGTATAAAATCGCATTCTTTTCTTACGGGCTTGTAGGGCTTCTTCAAAAGTGGGCGGAGAACGATTTCAAAGAATCCCCCGAAGAGATGGTTACTATGGTCGGCAAGTGGCTAAAATAAATATAACAATCTGCTTACTGTCGTAGAATTTGTAATCAAGAAATAGATTTTTTTAAGGGCGAAAAGGTATACTCTTAGCCGAAAATGAAGATGGTGACATCTTTTGCTTGCAACTTAAAATTGGTTTTATATGCACTTCAAATTGCTATTGAGGTGCATATCGTTTTTTACGCATTTTTTATTATCAAAGCAATGTGATTGATACTTTTAAGTCAATATGTTTCAAAACGGCGGGGCGGTATTGACTTGCCGATTCTTATGGGGTAAACTTAATATATGATACTTTGGTATCACGTAATATGTGTGTATAAAACATAAATAGAAGCGAAAACAAAAAGAGTTTTTGAAAGGAGAGAAAAATGGAATTTAAGAAAGTGGTTTTCAACGAAGAAAAGAACGTTTATATGAAGTGCTACATTCAAGAATGCGGAGGTGAGTTTACTAATCTCAAATCTCGTCCCGCGATGATCGTTCTACCCGGCGGAGCATATGCTATGTGTAGTGAAAAAGAAGCCGATTCCGTTGCGCTTTCTTATGCCAAGCACGGTTTCCAGACATTTATTTTATATTATTCTCTTGCAGGCGTCGGAATGAAATGGCCTGACCCTTTGAACGATTACGACAATGCGGTGGAATACATAAAAGAGCATGCCGAGGAGCTTGGCGTCGATACGGAAAGAATTTGCTGCGTAGGCTTTTCCGCAGGCGGACACTTGGCTTCGATGGCGGCAACGAGCGCGAAGCACAAGCCGCAAGCGGCCGTTTTGGTATATCCGGGGCTTAAATGTATGTCGTACGTTCCCAACGCTTGCGAATTTGTCAATGAAGATACTTCGCCGTGCTTTATCGTCGGAACGCGCGACGATATGATTTCTCCCAAAGAGACGTTGGAATTTGCCGATAAATTGACGGATTTCGATATAAGGTATGAATATCATATATATTCATTCGGCCCTCACGGCTGTTCGACGGGCGCACATTTCGTTGTTCCCGTTGAAACGCATATTACCGAAAGATTCTCTCACTGGGTAGAGGATTCGATAGGCTTCATCAAAGAGCTTATCGGGGATTTCGGTGTAAACGGAATGACTGAGCCTAAAACCACTCGATATATCAACGGCAATCACGAAAATAAGTACTCAATTGATTGCACGTTCAATTATCTTGTGAAAAACGAAGCGACGTTGTTTGCCGTCGAGCCTCTTCTTGCGGCAGTTCGCGCAATGTTCCCGCCGAAAGAGGGAGAGGAATCGAATGGCGACGTTCTCGGAATTTTGGGGAACATGACGGCAAGAGAGCTTTATCGAACAATCAAATATCCCGAAGAAGCTATTATTGCGTTAGACGAAAAGCTCAAGGAAATAGAAAAATAATCGAATGAATATATTTGACTTAAAAACAGAACATCTAAAATGCCCAAATGCGGTGGATAGGCTAAATCCTCGTTTTTCGTGGAAAATAGAAAGCGAAAAGCGTGGGGTTAGGCAAATAAGCTATCGCATAGTCGCAAAAAGCGGAAATAGCGTTTTGTGGGATAGCGGCGTTGTTGAAAGCGACAGCAACCTTGTTTTCTACGACGGCGTTCCTCTTGAAAGCAGAATGCATGTTATTTGGAACGTAACGGTTGAAACGGTTGACGAGATCGGCGAAAAAGAAGCTTCGACAAGCGATTGCGCGGAGTTTTTTATGGGACTTTTGAAAAAGTCCGATTGGGTCGCAAAATGGATCGATCCCGAAGAGGAAGTTGATCCGGAAAAAAGAAAACCGTCGCCCTATTTGAGAAAAAGCTTTGTCGTGAAAAAGCCGCTCAAAAGCGCTGTTATCTATCAATCGGCGCACGGACTTTACGAGTCTTTTATTAACGGCGTTAGATGTACGGACGATATGTTTAAGCCGGGGTTTACGAGCTATTATTATCGCATTCAATATCAACGTTATGACGTAACGAATGTTCTTAAAGTCGGCAAAAACGTCTTGTCGGTAATCTTGGCTGACGGTTGGTGGAGAGGGTTCCCGGGTAAAAATAACTTCGGAACGCGTTTGGCGTATATCGGACAGTTGGAGTTAACGTACGAAGACGGCGAAAGTGAGATTATCGGAAGTGACGAAAGCTTCAAGTACTCAAACGGCGGATTACGTGCGGCTGACTTCATGATGGGAGATGTTTTCGACAGAAACCTCGAAGAAGAGTCTTGGAAAGAGGTAGGCTTTGACGATTCGGCTTGGAGAAACGCGTCTATATCAAACGAATACGTTTCCGGCGAGCTTATCGCAAGCCGCGGTTATCCCGTGAGAAAAAAAGAAAGTTTCGTCGGAAACGAGATTAAAGACAAAAACGGCGACAGAGTGCTCGATTTTTCGCAAAACATTGCGGGAACGCTTAAAGCTACTTTCAGAAATACGACAAAAGGTCAAAAAATCGTTCTTACTTTTGGCGAAGACTTAAAAAACGGCGAATTCAGCATAGATAATTGCTGTCATACGACCGTACCTTTGCCCGCCTTTCAGGAAATAACATATATATGCAAGGGTGAAGACGTCGAAGGATACGAAAACGAGTTTTCTTTCTTCGGGTTCAGATACGTAAAGGTTGACGGTTATGACGGAAAAATCGAAAAAGGCGACTTTGTTTCTTATGCGGTCTATTCCGATATACCGTTCGAAAGCGATTTTAAGTGCTCGGATAAGCTTATAGAAAAGCTTGTTTCAAATTCTAAGTGGAGCCAAAAGGGAAATTTTCTCGACGTCGCGACGGACTGCCCGACGAGGGAGAAAAACGCTTGGACGGGCGACGCGCAGATTTTTGCTCCGACGGCGTGCTATTTTTCCGACGTGTATCCGTTCTATGAAAAATGGCTTATCGATCAAAAGATAGAACAATATGAAAGCGGAAAACTTTGCATGACTTTCCCTTCGACAAGCTCGGTACATAATCCCGAAACGCTCAAAGAATTGTTGAAAACAAGCAGCCTTGCCGCGCTTGCGGGCCCGTCGGGTAATGGAAATATCGGCGACGACAGCGTCGGTTGGGGCGATTCGGCGGTTTGGATCCCGTATATAGCATATATGTTCTCGGGAGACAAGACGATTTTACTCAATCAATACGAGACGGCGAAACGCTATGTCGATTACGAGCTATCGTGCGCCAAAGAGCAAAATCCTTTGTATCTTGATAAAGATTACAACAAGAACTCGACTTTCGGAGACAAAGATTCCGATTATATATACGACACGCATTTTCATTACGGAGAATGGAACGAGTGGAAAGGTGAGCCGAAAGAGAGTCAAAGCGAAGCGCTTCCTCCTAATGCCGTAGAAATGTTCGTGAAATACGTTGCGGCAAAAGGTAATCCAGTCGTTGCGACGGCGTATATATATAGATCCTCGAAAAACCTTTCCGAAATGGCTGAGGTTTTGGGAAATGAAGAAGATGCGAAAAAATATTCCGAAATCGCCGAGAAAATAAGAGTTTTATACGATAAATATTTGATAAGCGATGACGGCGTTATCGAAAAAGGTCGTCAAGCGCCGTATGTCAGAGCGCTTCATATGGATTTGGCAATCGGTGAAAAGAGGGAGAAAGTTCTTGATTATCTTCTTTTTGAAATAGAACAAAACGGAAGGAAACTCAATACGGGATTTTTGTCTACGTCATTTTTACTGCCCACTCTTTCCGACAACGGTCACAAGGATTTGGCGTATGAAATATTGAAAAACAAAGAAGTCCCGAGCTGGCTCAATCCGATCGAAAACGGTGCGACGACTATCCCCGAAAGCTGGGACGGATTTAAGAATCACAGAAACTCACTCAACCACTATTCGTTCGGTTCGGTATGCGAGTTTTTGTTCTCGCACGTCGGCGGAATAAAACCGCGCTTTTACAAGGCAGGCTTCAAAGAGTTTGACATAAAACCAATTATCGGCGAGGGGCTTAACTATGCCGAAGCGAAAGTTCAAAGCCCTTTCGGCAGAATTGTATCTTATTGGGAAAAGAACGGAGAGAAAATAAAGTATCGCTTCGAAATTCCCGTAAACACAACGGCAAACGTTACGCTCGATGACGGAAGAACGATGATTCTTCATAGCGGCAAATATGAATTTTAAGGAGGATAAAGATGTTTGATAAGAAAAACCCGTATAAGCTTGTTCCGTTAAAAGAAGCGGACAAGAAGCTCGAAAGCATACAAAAGATTTTGACTTTGACAAAGAAAAAAGACCCTATGCTTAACTACATAAACTCTTTTGAGCCGCCGTTTACTCCGACGATTACCGAAAGAGAAAACGGAACAGTGCTTTATAACGACCTATGCTACGACACCGAATATCCCAACGGCTTTTTGGATATTTGGTGCAAAAAGGGAGAGAAAAATCGTCCCACCGTGTTTTATATGCACGGCGGCGGATTCTTTATGGGGCATAAGAACGTAGGCGACCCGCTATCGCTTAAGGGAACGGAGAAGACTACTTTTATCGACGATCTTTTGGATAACGGCTTCAACGTCGTCAACGTCGATTACGCTCTTTCGCCCGAATACAGATTCCCGACCCAAATGATTCAGCTTGATAGGGCAGTGAAGTTTATTTTGGATAATGCCGAAAAATACGACCTTGACACGACAAGAGTGTTTTTTAAGGGCGGCTCTGCGGGCGCTAATATGTCTGAACTTTACGGGTTGGCGCTTTGCGACGAAGAGTATGCAAAAGAAATGGGCTTTACTCCCGCGATCGATAAAAAAAACGTTGTAGGACTTATTCTTGACGAGCCTGCACTTCAAACGAGAACGTTTTGCGATACCAATATGAACGTTATGTTCGAAGGTTGGATGGGCGGCGATTCTTATGACGATTGCAAGTGGTTCGATTTTATAGATGTGCCAAAGCATATAAATACGGAATATATTCCGTCTTTCATTGTTTCGAGCAACGTTCAAGTCTTTTTTGAGGCTCATACGAGAGAGCTTAAAGAAAAGCTTGACGAAATAGGCGTTTATAACGAATATTTCATTCCCGCAAAAGAAGAGGGGAATTTCGACCACGGCTTTTTGATGCAATATAAAGAAAACGCAGTTTCGAAACGAGGCTGGGACGCTATGCTTGAATTTATGAAAAAGCATGCGGATATGTGAAAGGCAGTTTGACTTCTTTTTGCGTGATTATCAAATCTTTGCTTGCGGTGATTTTACGTGAAAATATATAGTTGCACTTTATTGATTTTGTGAATACGAATTGGTATTTTCTGTAAAGTCATTTGAAAAATGACAAAAATCACGGAATTTGTTATTTATTTTTGTCGGGAGGTATGATAGAATAAATTAAAAAGCTTGTTTGAATGAATATTTAAACAACCAAAACATTAAGGAGAAAAATAAATGCTGACTAAACAACAAGAACAAAAATTACATGAATTGTTATCCGAGATGACTCTTGCCGAAAAAGTGGGACAGCTCAACCTCATCGGTCCGTCGGTTGTCGGTACGTTCGAGGTGTCTTTGCCCGAATTATATAATCAATTCCTAAGCGGAAAGATTTCCAAAGACGAGTTTATGAAGAAAATGGCAAGCACGAAACGCGACTATCGCGAAGATGACGTTAGAGCGGGACGTGTCGGCGTATACTCTCTTTGCGGAAGAGCGGATACACGCCGTATTCAAAAGATTGCCGTCGAAGAATCGAGACTCGGAATCCCTTTGATTTTCGGTCATGACGTTATTCACGGATATAATACGGGTTTCCCGATTCCTCTTGCCGAGGCTTGCGCGTTCGACGACGAGATGTGGGAAAAGGGCGCAAGACTTGCGGCGATAGAAGCGTCGTATGACGGAATCAATATGACTTACGCTCCTATGGTAGACGTTTCGAAAGACGCTCGTTGGGGCAGAATCGCGGAAAGTGCGGGAGAAGATACTCTTATGAATTGTCGCTACGGCGCAGCGAAAGTTAGAGGGTATCAGACCGACGATCCGACGGGAGAAACGGCTATTGCGGCATGTGCGAAGCATTTTTGCGCGTATGGCTATTCCGAGGGCGGAAGAGATTATAACAGAGTTGAAATTAGCGAAGAAAGACTTCGCGAAGAGGTGCTCCCTCCGTTCAAGGCGTGCGTAGACGCGGGACTTTTGTCTATTATGCCCTCTTTCAACGACATCAACGGCGTGCCGAGTTCGGTAAATAAATGGCTTTTGAGAGACGTGCTTCGCGGAGAATTCGGGTTCAGAGGTCTTGCGATAAGCGATGCCAACGCCGTTCAGGAATGTATCGCGCACGGCGTTTGCGAGGATAAAGCGGATGCGGCAAAGAAATCTTTGGAAGCGGGTATGAACGTCGATATGTCGTCCGACAGCTTTATCGAAAATCTTGAACGTCTCGTCGAAGAGGGCAAAGTTTCAATAAAAGACATCGACCTTGCCGTCGAAGAGATTTTGAGAGTTAAGTTCGAACTCGGTTTGTTTGAAAATCCGTATAAAGGTGGCGAAGATAGAGAAAACGTTATGCTCAACGAAGAATCTCGTGCGTTTGCAAGAAAGATGGCGCAAAAATCCATAGTTCTTTTGAAAAATGAAAACGTGCTTCCATTTGCAAATGAAACAAAGCTTGCCGTTTTGGGAAGATTTGCCGATGATCCCGGCGAAATGAGGGGTACTTGGTCTATCAACGTTTTGCCGGATTTCTGTGTAAGCCTTATGTCGGGACTTAAGAATAGAAACGCAAAAGCGACGCTTTATGCTAACGTCGAGGATATTAAAGACGAAGAAGTTATTTTGTTGACTCTCGGCGAAAGCAGTATGGAAAGCGGCGAGGCTGCAAGTAAAGCAAATCTCGAGCTTTGCGACGAAGACAAGGCGTTGTTCGAAAAAGCCGTTGCGACGGGCAAAAAGGTTGTCGTACTTCTTTTCAACGGCAGACCGCTCGTTATTCCTCAAATCAAGGAAAAGGCAGACGGACTTGTCGAAGTATGGCAACTTGGCGTAGAGGGCGGAAACGCTATTGCGGACGTTCTTTACGGCGACGTAAATCCGTCGGGCAAGCTCACGGCGTCTTTCCCCAACGCTACGGGAGAATGTCCGTGCTATTACGGACAAAAGCCTACGGGACGTCCCGCGACGGACTTTAAGTTTACCTCTAAATATATCGACATTCCGACGACGCACGTATATAATTTTGGATACGGACTTTCGTATACGACGTTTGAATATTCGAATATGTCCGTCGAAAGACGAGATAATTCTTACGGTATCACGGTAACCGTTAAAAACACCGGGGATAGATGCGGCGACGAAGTCGTTCAGTGCTATTATTCAGACCCCGTTGCGTCTCGCACTCGTCCGTCGAAAAAGCTTGTCGATTATAAGAAGATTACTCTTGAAGCGGGAAAAGAACAGACCGTTTCGTTTGACGTACCTTTTGAAAAGCTCGGATTCTATATCAACGGCAACGAGTTTGTCGTAGAAAACGGCAAGTATATTCTTATGGTCGGAGGAAGTTCCGACGACGTATTGACTGAAGAAGTCGTTTTGTAATTTAAAACATCTAAATATTTGCGCCGAAAGCTAAGTTTGATTTGGGAATAATCCGATTTCAAGCTTTGCTTCGGCGCTTTTTTTATAAATTAAGGAGAGAAAAATGGAAAGAACGGAGATAGTAAAAACTAAGTACGGAAAAGTTGTCGGCAAAGTAATCGACGGGATCAATTACTTTGAGGGCATTCCTTACGGCGACGATACGTCGGGAGAAAATCGCTTTTTGCCTCCTAAAGATCCGAGTGCTTGGGAAGGTGTGAAAGAGTGCTTTGCCGTCGGAGGTAAATGCGTGCAAGGGGGCGGAGCGGGAGATTTGCCTATCGAAATGATAAAGCAAAGTCCCTTGGCCCCCGTTTTCGAAACGCTTTCGGGCTTTCACGAAGAGCTTATGCAGAAAAAAGGCATGAGCGAAAACTGCCTTAACCTCAACGTGGTAACCCTGTCCCTTGAAGGCAAACGCCCCGTGCTTTTCTATATCCACGGCGGCGGCTTTACGGGCGGCGACGGCGGCGGTGCGCTTTCGTCGGGTAGGCTTATCAAGGAACAGGACGTTGTCGTATGCAGTATGAACGAAAGGCTGAACGTTTTCGGATATTTGTATCTCGGCGCATTTGACGAAAAGTATAAAGACTCGGGCGTTTTGGGACTTTTGGATATAATCAAAGCTCTCGAATGGGTGAGAGATAACATAGCGCGTTTTGGCGGAGACCCGAACAACGTAACGCTTTTCGGCGAGTCGGGCGGAGCGATGAAGATATCATGCCTTCTGGCGATGGAAAAAGCGAGCGGACTTTTTCATAAGGCGATATTAAACAGCGGCGCAACTCCCGTAGGAGGATATTCGAAAGAGAATGCGACAAAAACAGCCGAAAACATTATGAATAAGCTCGGGATTTCGAAAGAGGACTATAAAAAGCTTCTCGAAGTTCCCGCAGAAAAGCTTTTCGAGATAAGCTCCGATAGGTCTTTGTTTGTCGGAGGAGGGAATAATCTTGAATTCCAGCCTGTTGCCGACGGAATAAATTTGCCCGAAAATATTGAAAACCAATATTTGACTTACGAGTGGTCGAAAGATATTCCCGTGATAGTAGGATCTTCAGAGGACGAGTGCGGAATATCTTTCCTTGAATTCGGACTGACAAAGGAACAAGCGATAGAAAGGCTTGCTAACGGTTGTGCCAACTCGTTCGGATATACTGCGGGAGTCGGTAAAGAATCGGCGATTGCTCTTTACGAAACGTTCGAAAGCGAGTGCAAAAAGAACGAACCGCCTTATCATATATTCGTGAAAGTCATTTCTAACCTCTCGCTTTTGGGTTCGGGCGCATACGATTTTGCTTATGCTCGTTCGGTTGGCGGCGGTAAAGCGTATTTATATGTAACGTCAATGGATAACGACGTCGTGAGGGGTTTCCCTTGCTCGTATCATACGGCGGATCTTATGGCGGTTTTCAGAAATACGACGAATGACTGTTATGAAAAATTCAGCAAAGAGCTTTGGAAAATGTACGGAGAGTTTTTGCGAAAGGGCACTCCGAATGAAGAAGAGTATCGCTGGGAAGCGTTTGACGTAAAAAATCCCCAAATGATGATTTTAGACGATGCTTTCCGCTTTGACGTAGACCCTATGCCGAAATCGAGGGCGCTTGCTGCAAAATTCAACCAAAAGCACGAAGTATAGGTACTATAAATAATTATTCTAAGATGATGTGAATTTAACGGAATAAACGCATTTACGAACAGTCAACCGATAGCTTTTATAAACAATAAAAATCGATTGACTTATAATACTTCATATGTTATAATCTTAAAAATTTAATCTAAAAGCTATGACGAAGACGGATTTCGCAAAGCGTTTCACAGCGAATCGGGGACGGTGTAAGCCCGACAAACAGCGGCGAATAATCCCATCACTTCCGAGCTGAGTTCCTCAAAAGCCGTCGGCAAGTAGAGAACTCCGTGTAGGCTACGTTAGTGCATAGGGCTTGTTAGAGCCTGAAAGCGGCATAAACCGAAAGGAATATGCAATTTGAGTGGTACCGCGGGTAATTTGTAATCGAAGCTCGTCTCAAGAAAAACTTGAGACGAGCTTTTTGTTTTTATTGAAGACGAGTTTTTAATAAAAACAAATGCATTGAACTGCAAACATTGTATAATGGCTGTTTTGCAGACGTCGTTTTGCGACAAACGCTTTTTGCGTCTTGCAAGTTTTTGCTTGTGGTATCGACGTGCCTTGTTGAAATAACTTCAATTATGGGCAAAACGGAAAAATCGAGTGCTCTGCCTTTTAGATTAAATACTATTTGAATAGGAGTGATAAAATGAAACTTGACAAGAAAAAGATGTTGCTGATAAGCTTTATGTTGTTTTCGCTATTCTTTGGTGCGGGCAATCTAATATTTCCGCCGTATTTAGGACAGAGCGCGGGGAAGAGCGCGTTGGTTGCAATGCTCGGATTCCTTATTACTGCGGTAGTTTTGCCGGTGCTCGGAGTTATAGTCGTTGCGCGTTTCGACGGGCTCGACAAGCTCGGGCAAAATGTCGGGAAGCGGTTCGGTATAGTATTTACGGTGCTTATTTATCTTGCTATAGGCCCAGGGCTTGGTATTCCTCGCGCGGCATCGGTGCCGTTTGAAATGTCGATAGCACCGTATTTGCCCGAAGATAGTAATTTGACCGTTTGGATGGCGGTGTATTCACTCGTGTTTTTAGCGATCGCTCTGTGGTTATGCCTAACGCCAAGCAAGCTTGTCGATCGCATAGGACACTATCTGACTCCGTCCCTTTTGGTGCTTTTGGTATTGCTTTTCGTATGCTTTCTTTTCCGCGGGGAAGTAGATGTTTCGGAAGCTTTTGGCGATTATGCCCAAAATCCGTTTTTGAAGGGCTTTGCGGAAGGGTATAATACTATGGACGCGATTGCCGCGCTGAATTTTGGGCTTGTTATTTCGACTACGCTTAGTTCGTTCGGGCTTTCCGAAAAGAAAGATGTCTTGAGACATACGGTGCTTTCGGGAATATTCGCAGGGACAATACTTGCGATTGTTTACGTAATGCTTACGCTTATGGGAATGTGCTCTTCAGGGGTGTATGCGTTGCCCGAAAACGGTGCTCAAACTTTGCGTTTGATTGTTTATCAAGTATTCGGAACACCGGGAGCAATATTATTGGCTGCTATATTCACCCTTGCGTGTTTAACGACTTGCGTCGGACTTATAAACTCGATTTCGCAATATTTTTCGTTGCTTTTTAAAAAGCTTTCTTATCGTCAATGGGTGTTTGTTATAACTGTTTTTTCATTTTTGGTTTGCAACCTCGGATTAAATATGATTCTCAGCATTTCCGTACCTATTCTCAATGCCATATATCCCGTTTCGATAGTTTTGATATTGCTCGGACTTACGCACGATTTATGGAAAAACAATAGATATATATATCCGTGCGTCGTCGGAGGAACTGCCGTAATCAGCGTTATTTACGCAATGGACGAAGCGGGACTTCCCGAGCTTTTGGGAAAAGTGTTGCCTTTATATAACAGCGGCTACGGTTGGATTGTTATTGCGGCTGTAATGGTTATTGTCGGAATTGTTATAGGGAAAGTTTCCAAAAAGAAAGACGACAAAAGCTTTCTTATAAAGTGAACTGTCAAATTTTATAAATTGATTGTTTTCTAAAAACGTCGTTCGGTTTAAATATTGAAAAATAGCTAATTCGTATCAAAATATTTATAATTTTTCTTGCTTTTTTGTAACATTTTATTAAAAGATTATGCTATTATATAGATAATATAAAAGTAACTTTTTTAAGGAGAAAAGTATGAGAAAAATAATGACGATTCAAGCTGTTGTGGGATTGTTGTTGCTTGTTGCAACGATTGTACTTCTTTTTGTTTCGCCGTGGTTCGCATTGATTCCCGGTGTTCTTTTGGTTGCTATGGTTGTCGTTCATGCGGTTATGATAGGTATGGCTGCGGGTATCGGACCTTTCAAAGGCTTGCAAAACTTCGATAAAGAAGTCGATGCGTTGGAAGTGCGTTACGATAAAAACACGCGAAAGGGCGGAATTATATTTTATGGAGCATCCAATTTCAGACTTTGGAAAGATATGGAGGAGGACTTGAAGCCTCACGTCGTGCAAAATCACGGAATAGGCGGAAGTACCGACTTGTTTCTTGTCAGATACGCAGACAGAATGCTTTTCCCGTACGATCCGAAGATTGTATTCTTCCAGACCGGTTCCAACGAATACGTTCAAATGAAAGGCTCTGATGAAGAAAGGCTTGAAAAGTGCATGAAGATAAAGGACGAAATGTTCACTTCTTTCCATAACGCTTTGCCGAATGCGAAGTTTGTCGTTATGAGCGGATTGTTGCTCCCGGGGCGTGCGCAATACGTGAACCTTACGAAAGGAATAAACAAAAAGCTTAAAAAATATTGCGAAGATCATTCCGATTATATGCTCTTTGTCGATGCCGAAGATTTGACTTATGACGGCAATAACTTCCATAGAGAGCTTTTCATTCCCGATATGTTGCACCTAAATCACGAGGGACAGCTTCTTTGGAAGGATAAATATATCATGCCTGTTCTTGACGAGCTCGATAAATAAGAATAAGCTTGTACATTGCTTTCAAACAAAATAGAAACTTTTTAGTAATTAAAAAGAACATCACGAATTGTCGTGATGTTCTTTTCATATTCAAATGTTATTTTTTTTCTCTCGGGTTGAGTCTGTTGAACTCTTTGATTCTCAAGCCGCCGTCGAGAATGCGTTTTCTTACTCGAAGCGTTTTAGGCGTAACTTCCAAAAGCTCGTCTTCGTTGAGGAATTCGAGGCATTCTTCAAGGCTCATGGTTTTCGGCGGGATAAGTCTCAAAGCTTCGTCGGAGCCCGATGCACGCATATTGGTGATATGCTTTTTCTTGCATACGTTGACGTTGAGGTCGCCAGCTTTCGGCGATACGCCGACTACCATTCCTTCATAAACGGGGGTGCCGGGCGCGATAAACAAAATACCTCTTTCCTGCGCGTTATAAAGTCCGTAAGTAACGGCTTCGCCCGTTTCGAACGCAACGAGCGAACCTGCGGTACGCTTTTTGATTTCACCTTTCTTTTCGTCGTATTTGCAAAATACCGACGACATAATTCCTTCACCCTTGGTGTCGGTCAAGAATTCGCTTCTATAACCGAAAAGTCCGCGGGACGGAATGATGAATTCGAGCTTGATTCTGCTGTCCATCGGCGTCATAGTTACGAGTTCGCCTTTGCGCGTTCCCATTTTCTCCATGACGGCTCCCACGCTTTCTTGCGGAACGTCGACTACGAGTGTGTCGTAAGGCTCGCACATAACGCCGTCGATCTCTTTCATAAGAACCTTAGGCGTCGAAACTGCGAATTCGTATCCCTCGCGGCGCATTGTTTCGATAAGAATCGAAAGGTGCATTTCACCTCTGCCGCAAACTCTGAACGAATCGGTGTTTTCGGTGTCGGATACTCTCAAGGATACGTCCTTCAAAAGCTCTTTATAAAGTCTGTCTCTGAGATGTCTTGTAGTAACGAACTTACCCTCTCTGCCTGCAAAAGGCGAATCGTTGACCGAGAAAGTCATTTCGACGGTAGGCTCGTCAATTTTTATGAAGGGGATGGGTTCGGGATTGTTCGGATCGGTGATCGTATCTCCGATGAAGATGTCGTCAAAACCCGAGAAACATACGATATCTCCGACGGTGGCTTTTTCTATCGGTGTACGGTTCAAGCCTTCGATTTGGAAAAGCGAAGCGACTCTTGCTTTGTGGAGCATCGATTTGTCGTGGTGATTGACTATTGCAATCTCTTGATTGAGCTTAATTTCGCCTCTTTCGATTTTACCTATACCGATTCTGCCGACGTATTCGCTATAATCGATTGCCGAAACGAGAAGTTGCAAGCCGCCTTCGAGCTCTCCTTCGGGAGGATCGATATAAGAAAGTATCTTTTCGAACAAAGGAACGAGGTTCTCTCCCGTTTGCGACGGGTCTTCCGTTGCAGTACCTTGACGTCCCGAGCAGAAAATGAACGGACTGTCGAGCTGCTCGTCCGACGCGTTAAGATCCATAAAGAGCGCGAGAACTTCGTCGCATACTTCGCTGATTCTCGCGTCCGGTCTGTCGATTTTGTTTACGACGACGATAACCTTAAGTCCGAGCGCGAGTGCTTTCGAAAGAACGAATCTTGTCTGGGGCATAGGTCCTTCCGCAGCGTCTACGAGAAGAAGCACGCCGCTTACCATTTTGAGAACTCTCTCGACTTCACCCGAGAAATCCGCGTGTCCCGGTGTGTCGATGATGTTGATTTTTACGTCTTTATAATAAGCAGACGTGTTTTTTGCGAGAATGGTTATGCCGCGCTCTCTTTCGAGATCGTTGTTATCCATAACTCGATCTTCGACTTGTTGGTTGTTTCTGAAGATTCCGCCTTGCTTAAGCATTTGATCGACGAGGGTTGTTTTACCGTGATCGACGTGGGCGATAATCGCGATGTTTCTGATGTCTTCTCTTTTCATATATATCACCTTAAAGATGTAAAAAATTTATTGCCGCTTATATCTAACACCTTATTATATAACGTAAACTTCGAAATTGTAAAGCAAATGCGGCGAGCTTAGGTATGCCGTTGTGATTGTTTTCTTTAAAAGAGCACTTTAGCAAACAATCGAAAGTAAAAATATTATCGAAAACGGATACTTATAAACGGCGTTCATTGAAATATACCGAATCGATAAACGTGGTCGCAAGAGCATTCGGCGATTCGTCGAAATCGTTGTCGAGCCATGCCATAGATATGTTAAAGAGCATGCCCGAATAAAGAAGAGGCATGTATTTGTCAAAATGCGAATAATTGCTTCCAAAGCAATTTATGAATGCGTCGTTTAGATAATTTAGGTATAAATAATCAAGGTGAGCCTTTCGCATTGCTTTGAATGCTTGACTGTTATCTCGGAACATCGAGAATACGGATTCGACGACTTTTATATGGTCTTCCTTACATCTCGGGATATATCTTTGATTAAAAACAAATAATTTGGTATTGCTTTCGAGATAATATATAATAATGTCTTCTTTCTTTTTGAAATAGCGATAAAACGTGGATCTGCCAACGCCTGCCTTTTTGGCGATTTGCGAAACGTCGATGTCGTCGTAATCGAAGTTTTCCATGAGAGTGAACAATGCTTGAACGATATAGCTTTTTGAATTATCTTCGAAATGATATTCCATAAAACAAAACCTCCGAATGTGTTTCGTTGCCGAAAACACTTTTTATAGAAGTGTGTAAGCGGGCTTATTTATGATTGATGATTCGTATCTTATAAGAGTATGATACACTTGTGCCAAGGAAAAGTCAATAGGGAAGAATGTTGATGTTTTCGGCGATATATTATAAGGACGGTAAATTATTATGGTTGAGAGTATTTATTACAAGCAAAGGCAAGAAGGTTACGCTAAGGTGTTGGAAGAAATCAAAGTCGGCAATACCGACAGAACGGATTTCGAGAACGCGATAAAGGAAAGAATATTCCGTTGGTGGGCAAACTGGAAGCCGGATTACGAGGGATGGCTTGTTTGTGCGGACAGTCTATATGCAGATATATGCATAATCGACGCTATCGGAAGCACGCCGCAAGTATATAAGGATTATCGCGCTGCCATGAAGAATCAAAGGGATTTGTTTTCTATGGATATGGGAGCATAGACAATTGTGTTGTGGAAAAAGACACGGTTGCGATAAGTTATAAAATGTATATGACCGCCAAGTCGGATATGGGAAATATGAAAGCGGGAACGACGGTGTCTTTGAAGGTGACCGAGTTTAATAAGTTCGCAAACGTTGACGGATATGACGAGCCGATGGTAATAAGTTTGCTTTTGACGTGCTCGGGAATGTAATAAAAAAGAAATGAAATATTATAATAATGATAAGAGCGGTTTCGATAGCCGTTCTTTTTATATAACGGGGATTATGCTTATTAAGTGAGCGGGCGAGGAATGAAAAAATTAATTTGAATAATATTTGGATAATAAGGTTGTCAAGAAAGTATATAATTGGAAAATATGACTAGATGAGTATTTGTAAAAGAGGAATGTTGCCGGCAACGAGATTATGGCGAAAAAGGAAAAGATATATAGGCGTCGCTAAACTTTTCGAAAACAATGCGAGTTATGATATTGAAATTTAGATTTTTATAATGTTTTTTTTGAAATGCGGCGAGTAATATGACTTTGCGGACAATTATTATACGTCCTGTTTTGGCGATACAAGCTATAATGGAATACAAATTGTGGTTTTAAAAAAAACGAATAACAAGATGTAGTACAAAGAAAAAAGTTTAGGAAAATTGCGAAAAAAAGCGAAAAAACTTGCGAAAAAACGTTGACAAAAGATTTTTGATTTGCTAATATAAATAAGCGTTCGGCGAGAACGAGTACATTTACAATGCAAAATAAGGCGAAGCGCTTGCGCACCGTACGTTCATTTGGGGGTATAGCTCAGCTGGGAGAGCACCTGCCTTGCAAGCAGGGGGTCATCGGT
>CAZIPL010000003.1:0-77174 GCA_964541255.1 uncultured Clostridia bacterium
GTTTTCAATGTCCTCTTCGCTACCCGCTTCAACGGACAGCTTCATTATATTAACACCTTTCAATATTTAAGTCAATGATTTTTCGAAATAATTTTAACTTTTTTTGAAAAAAATCGCCTTTTTTTGCCTATTTTTCTTTTTCGCTCGACAACGGTTCCCCGCGTGTTTTAGAATGCGTTCTTCTTTTTATTTATATAACGCTGTTTTCCTATATATTTCCTTAGAAAAACCCTCATTTTTTACAATTATTTCTCTCTTTTCGATTATATTTTCTGTTCTCAAACGATTATTTCTTGTCATATCTACAAAAAAATAAAGCCCGATTCAAAATCGAGCTCTTTTTCAAACGATTCTTTCATTAAAATAATTCTGCGAAAGCTTTATATCACAACGCAATTGCGTATCTGACAATATTAACGATGCAAAGAACTACTATAAGTATCTGTGCACCGACAAAGAAATTCTGAACGCCTTTATCGGTAAGCTTTTTCGTGATCGCTTTTCCAAGGAGCGCGCCGACAACGCCCGCCACAATAACAAGCGGAACAATCCACATCGCAAAGCTTTGAAAGCCGTTTGAGATTATCATAGACGTTATTTTTGTCGCTTGCGAGAATATGATAATAAACATACTGCAAATCGCCGCACCTTTCATGCTATATCCGAATACGAAAACGATAATCGCGACATTCATAGGGCCTCCGCCGATTCCCAAGAATGACGATATAATCCCAAGCCCTAAGCCGATAGCAAGTGCTGCAAAAATGTTCTTGCAGTTGAGCGATTTGACCTTCTCTTTGTTCTGCATATATATAATGATAAAGGCAATCGCAACGAGAAGCACGCTGTTCTGAATGATTTTGACGACGTAATCCGTCGCATTTGACGTTACCGCGGCAAAAATTTTCTGTCCGACGTATCCGCCTACGACAGCGCCTATCGTGATGAATATGAGCGTTTTGATGTCTACGTTCTCTTCTTTGAGGCTTTTAGCTCTCGATACTACGGATACGAGCGACATCGTAAACACCGTCGTAGAGGTCATAACGGCGATTTGCGTCGCGTCGAAATCGTTGAGAAGGTCGTAAAGCGGCTTCATCATAACGCCGCCGCCCATGCCCGAAATCGACCCTATAACAGTCGTTGCGAGCGCGATAATAATGTATAAAATATATTTCCAAATCATAATATCTTTATTTTATCACCACAATTCTCATTTTGCAATCGTTTGGGTTTTTCGTTTATGCAATCGTTTTCTTTATTTGTTTGAATATTTCGTGTGATTTAGTCAAAAAAGCGTTTTGCTTTTATAACAATTATTTTTAAACAGAGCATTATTACAAAACTACCAAACCATATTATTATAAATACACGTTGTTTTTCAATGCTAAATCGATTATTACTTTATCATATGATTTCAATCTATTCTCATTCTTTGCACGATCGCTCGATTTTGTCAAGAACACCCTGAACGTATAGCCCTTGCGAAAAATCGGCATATCCGTCAAAACTCCCCTCAATAGCAGAAATAAAATCGCTCATCTGAAGCAAAAATCTATTCGAAAAAACCTCTTGTTCCGCGGCTTCGATTACTTTCGGCTCTAAAATAAGGCTTTCGCCGCGGTTTCTTTTATATAAAAACACTTTTGTCGGTTCCATATCGGAAGCAATTATCATTCCACCCTCGCCCGTTATGCAAAGTCGCATATCCTCCATACCGAGCCTTGACGTGCATACGGAAAACAACTCTCCGTTTTTGCCGATACCGCTTATTGCCGCACTGTCGGCATTTTCGACATATCTCTTTCCGTCCGTCCCGACGGGTCTTTCTTTGATAAATATATTGCTGAACGCTTTTGCTTCTTCGATTCTTATGTTAGAAGTATAATCCGCAAGATCTATAACATGGCTTACATAATCGCCAATCGCGCCGCTTCCGCCCTGCTTTTCGAGCATACGCCACTCAATAGGCAATTTTTCGTTGCAAAGCCTTTTACCGCCATAGTTGCACGAAAAAGTATATACATTTCCGATTTCGGAATTCACGAGCTTTTTCACAACATTAAACAAATTGCTATATCTATATATAAAACCCATAAACCCGACTTGAGATTTGTTTAGCTTCATATCGCAAAGCGACTTTGCCTCTTCAATGGAATTCGAAAGTGGCTTTTCGAGTAAAACCGACTTGCCTTTTTCTATCGCGTTCTTTGCATACATATAATGCGAATCGTTCGGCGTACATATAACGACGGCGTCCGATATATCAAGAAGCTCTTCATAGCTTTTGCACGCTTTTACGTCAAGATTTCTATCTTTTATAAACCTTTCGGATTTTTCATAGCTTCTGTTATAAACGCCCGACAGAACCGCTCTTTTGTCATTTCTGATTCCAAGCTCGTGAAAATGCCCAATAGACACCGTTTCGCCTGTTCCGACTATTCCGATTTTAATCATTTTATCTCCACTTATTTATTATTTATCGATACTTTTTTATGCTATTATTTCAATTTTAACTTCTAAAATAACAAAAACCGCCACAGGGACGGTTCTTGCATATAATAGATTATTTTTTCTCTTCAAGCTTTATTCCTATCGAAACGACAGCAGTTGCAATGACGTTCGCAGCTAAGATCACGTATAAACCGACGCCCACTCTCGACACGTCGAATATGTAGCTTTGCGCCCAAATCATATATATAGGAGGAAGTGTGGATAACGCGCTGAAAACAATCGCGCACGCTTTCATCTCTTTTTTGCATAAAAGTGAAAGCAAAGTGAACAATATCGCCAACACCGATAATACTATCGCTAAATCGAGTACGTAAGGAAGCGTATTATATAGCGAAAGTATGCTTCCGCCCAAGTTCGTTCTTTCCGCATATGCATCGAAATTCGAATGGAACGACGACGCAAGTCTCGAAAGCGCAACGCCGATGCCGCCGATTCTCATAACAGGCGTCGATACGAAGTCTAACAACAATACCGATGCAATTCCGCCGATAAGTATCACAGCCGCGACGATAACCGAAATAAATACTCTGTTTGTGAGTGCGTAATCTTTCGGCGCAGGTTTAACCTTTTTCGGTTTTTGAGGTTTAACCTTCTTTTCGACGTAAACCCTTTCGAGCCTCTTGTTTTCTTTCAAATATCCGTCTTTGTTAACGCTGACAATCGTAGGAGCACCCTTAAACGAATAGCTCGCCAAGTCCTCATATTCGTCCTCTTCGACGGGCTTTCTCGGGCTTTCTACGGGCGGATGCGGTGCGGTGTATATCTGATTATAAATAATTGTCGCGCCGTCTGAAGTCTTTTTCTCGAATACTTCGCTTCTAACTTCTCTCGCACCCTCTGGAGCCTTTGTTCCGACTTCTTTTTCTACGATTTCGCGAACCTCTTCCTTGACTTTTTTCTCAACCTCGGGAGTAGGCTTGTCGAAAAGTACCGCTTTCGGCGGCTCGTTTGTAGCCTTTGCTTTTATCTCTTCGGGCTGTTTTTCGTCGGGAGGCTGTATTCTGTGGCAATGCGGGCATACGACCGTCCCAACGGCAATTTCCGCATTACAAAAGGTACATCTCGTCGTTTCGAAGGGCGCAAGGTCGGGATTTTTACATCTCGGGCAATACGCCGCATCGTCTTCCATTATTGTTTTACATATATTGCAAATTTTCATTAGTGCTCCTCAATCAGTCTAAGCCGCAATATTTTTTTATCTTAGCGGACAAATCCGCATACATCTCTTCCGCTTCCTCTTTCGTTTCGCCTTTTGTCGTATAATAGAACTTAATCTTCGGCTCCGTTCCGGACGGACGCATCAAAACGGTAAAGTCGTTTTCGAAGTTGAAGCAAAGTACGTTCGATTTGGGAAGATCGAGTTCCTTTCTTTCGCCGCCGATGGCCTCTTCGTACTGTTCGAGATAGTCCGCAAAATGAATTAGTCTAAGTCCCGTAACGTTTTCCAGTCTTTCGCTTCTGAGCTTTTCCATGATGGCTTTCATTTTATCGCCGCCCTCGGCTCCGGGGAACGCATAGTTGTCCGTATGGTTGATAAAGAATCCGTATTCGAGATACATATCGTTCCTAACCTCCGCAAGCGATTTACCCTTCATCTTATAATACGCCGCCATTTCGGCAACCATCAACGAAGACGTTACTGCATCTTTGTCTCTGACGTAAATTCCTTTCAAATACCCGTAGCTTTCTTCATAACCCAAAAGGTAATTATTCTGCTTATTGGCTTTTTCGAGCTTTGTTATTTCGTTACCGATAAACTTAAAACCTGTCAAAACGCGCTTGAGATCTACTCCGTAGTTTTCACAGATCTTATCCGTTAACGGCGTCGAAACAATCGTCGTTACGGCAACGGGTTCTTTCGGGAAACAGTCCTTTTCTTTCTTTCCGCGAATAATATATTCGAGCATCATTACGCCCACTTCGTTGCCCGTCAAAAGCTCGTATCCGTCAACGCTTTTAACCGCAACGCCTACTCTGTCGCAGTCGGGGTCTGTCGCGATAAGAATATCTGCGTTGCGCTCTTTCGCATACTTAAGTCCAAGCTCCAAAGCCTCTCTGAATTCCGGGTTAGGATAAGGACACGTTGTAAATGCCGAATCGGGTTTTTCCTGCTCGGGAACTACGAAAACGTCGTTATATCCCGCTCTTTGGAATGTCTTCCTGACAGGTTCGTTGCCCGTTCCGTTAAGAGGCGTATAAACGATTTTAAGCTCCGTATTCTGTATTGCTTCGGGGAAAATTCTTTCTTTCAAAACCTTGTCGTAGAACGTTTCGATGACATTTTCGACGATAAATTGAATCTTTCCCTCCATCAACGCTCTTTCAAAAGGCATATTGTTGATGTCTTCGAAAGGATTGAGCGAATTCATTTCCTCCGCAACGACGTCCGCTACATCGGGGCCGATCTGGCAACCGTCGGAGCCGAATACCTTATATCCGTTATATTTACTCGGATTGTGGCTTGCGGTAATCATGATACCGCCGCTTGCTTTGAGCTTTCTTATCGCATAAGAAACGAGCGGTGTCGGGAGCAATCTGTTGTAGATCTGAACCATAACTCCGTTTGCAGCTAAAATAGTCGCCGCTGTTCTTGCGAAGACGTCGCTGTTTTTTCTCGAATCGAAGCCTATGATAACAAGCGGTCTCGAATATTTTTTCTTAAGGAAATTCGCATAGCCTTGCGTTGCAAGTCCGACTGTATATATATTCATTCTGTTCGTACCTGCACCGAGAATTCCTCTAAGTCCTGCCGTTCCGAATTCAAGCGAACGGTAGAATCTGTCGAATATTTCCTCTTCGTTATTCTCTACGGCACGGAGATCTTCGACAAGCTCTTCGTCCTCGAGGTCGTAATTTTTCCATTCATTGTACAGTTTCAACACTTTTTCATCCATAAAACTATACCTCCGTATAGATATATTATCATAAAAAAACAACTTTTTCAATAATCTATTGCGTTTTTTCTCAAAAACGTCTATATTATTTATATGATATGCCTTTTCAATATATAAATTAGCTTAACATCGGTGTGATTTTCGCAATTGTTTGAGCTTATTTGCTATTTTTATAAATAATTGAATCGGCGATTATTAGGAGTGTATATGTTTGATATTATCGTTTTGGGAGGCGGCGCGTCGGGCTTTGCCGCAGCAATATCTGCCGCAAGAATACTTAGCGGTGCATCCGTCGCAATCATTGACGGCGGCGACAGAGTCTTGAAAAAGCTCGCTTTAACGGGTAACGGTCAATGCAATCTCACGAATATCAAAAAAGGAAAATATTTCGGCGACGAAAAGCTTGCCGAAAGAGTACTTTCTCGCGTTACGGTTGACGATACCTTTGATTTTTTCAAGAGCATCGGCGTAGAGCTTACCGTTGATAAATCGGGAAAGGTATATCCCAAAAGCAAGCAAGCTTCTTCCGTATGCGACTGCCTTCGTTTTGAAGCAGAAAAGCTCGGTATTTCCGTCTTTTTGAACGAGAGAATCAATAATATTACAAAAACGGGCGAAATTTTCGAGATAAACACAAGCGGAGACGACTATTTTGCAAAAAAGATTATCTATTCTTTAGGCGGTGCGGCATATCCGAAGCTTCTTTCTTCAAAATCGAATACTAAGCTTTATGAGACTTTTAATATCACTTACGCGCCATTTGTTCCCGCGCTTGTTCAGCTTTCAACCACTTCTCCGAACCTTAAGGCTCTTAAAGGCATAAAAACAGACGCTTTACTATCAATTTATGCGAACGGAAAGCTATTAGCCGAAAAAACGGATGAAATTCACTTTTCGGGCAATGCAATAAGCGGCCCTGCGACTTTCTCACTATCTCCATACGCAACGATTGCCCTTTCTGAAAATAAGAGCGTAACCGCAAAAATCGACTTCTTCCCCGAAATTTCTGAAGAAGAACTGTTCTCCCTTTTATCGTCTCGAAGAAAGATTCTCTCATCTCTGACAATCGACTATATATTCACTACAATGATCCATAACGCAATCGGAAGAACTATAGTAAAATTAGCAAAACTTTCTTCTTCCGACAAAATATCGACTCTTTCCGACCGTGATTTAAGATCTCTTTGCCGCAAAGCAAAAGCAATTACTTTTGATATAAATGACTCATTCGGTTTTAATTTCGCGCAAAGCTCCGTCGGCGGCGTTATTGAGTGCGAGCTTGACGAAAATCTTATGGCAAAGAAAGTCGACGGACTTTATTTTTCAGGCGAAGCAATAAATGTTTGCGGCGAATGCGGCGGATATAATTTGCAATTTGCTTGGTCAAGTGGAATCATCGCAGGCACTTCCGCGGCAAAATCTTTGTAATAGTTTTTACGTTTTTTCTTATCTTTTTAATTACTTTTTTAATAGATAAAAATAGGCGTATTTAGCGAAGTGATTGATTTACTTACCTCGCGAATATGCCTTTTTCTATGTTATTTTTTTTCTGTGATTTTATGCTATTTTTAAGTATAATTGCCGTTGGGACATACAGAATTGGCTTTTATTCGAATCATTTTCGTTTTTTAATTACGTTTCGTATAACCAAATATAGACCTTATTTCGATATTCTTTTTCACAATAATTCATACTTTCTTTCTTCTTTTACTTCCTAATTTTCTATATATAAGCTTTAGAAAACCATTATAATTTAGTCTTACTTTTTCTTTAGCGAACTCATCACGCGTTTTTTTACATATAAAAAGAGAGAAGCTTTGCACTTCTCTCTTTATTATTATTGCTATTATTTAGCTTAGTTTTTCTTATTCTTAGCTTCTTCTGCATCGCGCGTTTCGAGATATGCGCGAATTTCGTCTAAAGATTTACCTTCAACCAACATATCGACTTCGGTAGCGTAAATCGTTTCTCTTTCAAACAAAAGCATTGCCATATTATCAAGAACCGATTTATGTTCCGTAAGAACCTTTTTCGCAACGTCGTGGCATTCTTCGACAATACGTCTTACTTCTTCGTCAACAAGCGCCGCAAGCTTTTCGCTCATAGGATTGCGTTCTTGATAATCTCTTCCCAAGAATACTTCTTGACCGCCTGCTACGCAGACAGAACCTACGGCTTCCGACATACCCCACTCCGTAACCATAGCTTTCGCCAAGTCCGTTGCGTGCTTCAAGTCGCTCGAAGCACCCGTACATATATCTTGAATAATGATTTCTTCAGCCGTTCTTCCGCCGAGAGTCATTGCGATATTAGCAAGCAATTTCGACTTAGAAACGTGCGAATCGTCGTTTGCGGGCATAGTCATCGTATATCCTGCCGCAGTTCCTCTCGGAATTATAGAAACCTCGTGTACGGGATCGTTGCCTTTGACAAGCTTTGCTACGATAGCATGACCTGCTTCGTGATATGCCGTAATTCGCTTATCGGATTCGGTAATAATTCTGCTCTTTTTCTGAGGTCCTATTATAACCTTATTGATTGCTTCGTTAATATCCACCTGCATGATGGACTTTCTGTTCTTTCTTGCCGCAAGAATAGCCGCTTCGTTAAGCAAGTTTGCGATATCCGCTCCAGTGAAACCGCTTGTGATTCTTGCAAGCTCTTTGAAGTTAACTTCAGACGAAATAGGTTTGTTTCTCGCGTGAACCTTAAATATAGCTTCTCTGCCCTTTACGTCGGGAGTATTGACTATAATCTGTCTGTCGAATCTACCCGGTCTCATAAGAGCGGGGTCGAGAACGTCGTGACGGTTTGTCGCCGCGATAACGATAATACCTTCGTTTGTCTCGAAACCGTCCATCTGAACGAGAAGCTGGTTGAGCGTTTGCTCTCTTTCGTCGTGTCCGCCGCCAAGTCCTGCGCCTCTTTGACGACCTACTGCGTCGATTTCGTCGATAAATACGATACAAGGAGCGTTTTTCTTAGCGTTTTCAAACAAATCTCTAACTCTCGCCGCACCGACACCGACATACATCTCTACGAAGTCAGAACCGGAAATCGAGAAGAACGGAACGTCAGCTTCGCCTGCGATTGCTTTTGCGAACAACGTTTTTCCCGTTCCCGGAGGGCCTATCAAAAGAACTCCTCTCGGAATCTTTGCTCCGAGCTCAGAGAACTTTTTCGGGCTTTTCAAAAACTCAACGATTTCTTTAAGCTCTTCTTTTTCTTCTTCCGCACCCGCAACGTCGGAAAAACGTACTTTGACGTGATCGTTTATCCTTGCATGGGATTTTCCGAAGTTATTTATTCCTCCGGCGCCACCGCCTTGCATGTTTCTCGACATTATAATAAAGACTACAAACAATCCCGCCATAATCAAATACGGCAAGAGATAAGAAACCCACGACGATGCATTAGGGTCGTTAAGCTTAACGACTGCCATATACTCACCCGTCACGGGATTTTTCAAATCCTCCTGAGTTGCCTGTCTTGAAAAAATCTTCGCTTTATATACAGCGGTTTTGCTGCTTACGTCTTTATAACCGTAAATTAAATATTGACCCTGTATTTCAACCTTTTTTATGTTGCCGCTTTCAACTTCTTTCAAAAAATCGGTATACGATAACTCCTTTGTGGTTCCGCCGCTAAACAGCCCCGAAACCGAGAAAATTAATACCGCTATAAGAACAACTCCGAGTATTATTGACATTACTCTGTTCTGATTTTTCAAATTAACGGTTCCTCCGTCATTATAGTTTTAACATTCTACCATATTTTGTCTTTATTTGCAACTGATTTATTTAGCTAACAGCTTATTTATATTGTGTTATTTTTTCCATATTTTATCAACAATTTTGCCGTTTTTTACTATGATTTTTCGCTTTTTAGTCTTAATCATTGACTTTTGTTAAACATTGTTATATCATAATATTGCTATACATATTATATTCAATATCATTAGGCATTATCGCTGTTTTATATTTATATCTATTTTTCATTAAATTATTTTGTATTTCGATTTATTTATGAAAATAGACTATTATATCAAAGTATGCGATTAACCTATTAATAAAGCGAAATCATTTTATTAACTTACTAAATATAATGGAAATATATAGTTTTGACGCTTTGTTTTTATGTTTATAATATGTAAGCAATAATTTAACTTAGGAGAAAATTATGTGGGTAGATATTGCCATAATAGGTATTATTCTTCTTTTCGCAGTCGTAGGTCTTCTTAAAGGCTTTATGAAAACACTCCTCTCTTTCGCAGGAGTTGTTCTTGCCCTTATCGCTGCTGTTTTATTAACGAAACCCGTTGTCGCTGCTCTTGGCGGATCAAAAATCGAAACAATAATCGCAGAAAAGGTTCTTACAGTACTATCGGGTATGGGTGATCTTATGACGACAGAGATTCCTTCTTACGAAGTTTTGGTTGAAGTTCTTCAACAATCTCTCCCCGCAAGCGTAGCTCAGTCTCTTGCAGAAAGTGTTTCCGAGATGTTCGGAAGTTCCGCAAATCAAACGCTTGCTCAACTTCTAACTCCGGGACTTACCAATATATTTATGAATATCTTGGTATTTATTGTTTTGTTTGTCGTTTTAATAATAGTTTTCGCTGTTTTGAAATCTATCGCAAAAGCTTTCAAACATATCAAGCTTATCGATATAGTAGATAAAATTCTCGGTTTTATTCTCGGCGCAATCATGGGTGTCGCATTTGTATACTTACTTATGCTTATTCTTACGCTTTTGACTGGCGTTGAAAGCATAAATACTTTGGTTGATATGATTCTCTCATCCTCTCTCGGAAGTATTATGTATAATAACAATCTGATATCTATTTTATTCAGACAGCTTCTCGATACCGGAACAATCAATTCCGAAGAGATTATAAACACTCTTCACGCAGCAGCATAACTATTATTTATAGTATTTATAAATCTCTAAATAGCATTTAACCAATACTCACATTTTAATAATTGTTTAATAGTATTTTGTTCCACGTGGAACATCTTCCCTAAAAAATATAACGGGTTATTCCACGTGGAACATTTTTTATGCTTAAAAATAGATTTGATATAATTATAGTAAGAGTATAAAATCAATTGTCTTAATAATAAATAGGACAATAAATTTATATATTGCTTGCAGGGTGCGGAAACTTTGAAGTACTGCTAAACTATAATAATCCCTCAGTCACCTAAAGGTGACAGCTCCCTTACTAAAGGAGCCTTAGATTTTGTGGCAAAAGCGAAGCGTTTTGTAAAAGATTTTGTCGTTAGACAAATCATTTACTTCTTATAGGTTATAATAGAAAATCATATCCACTTTAATAAATACATTAAAATATAATTTATTATCTATATAGTATTGTAATATAATACATGATTTATAAAGGGTATAATAGAATATATAAAATACCTCTTTTAGATAGAATTAGTTATCAATATACTTTTCTTTCTATGTTTTATTCCACCAACTTATATTCAAAGATATATTACGTAATTATTTAATTATTATTAAAACTATTATAAAAATAAATCTAAACTTATCCACATTTCCATAATAAGACTAGTTGTTATTAACACTATTATGGTTATTTAAAGATAAATATCTTCTTAATATATACTTATTTTAAAAGTTATCCACATAAAAACATATAAACTTACTATATATAGAATATAAAAAAACAAAATAAAAACAAATATTAAAAGCATAAAGTTTTTAAAAATACTACAATAAAAAAGTAATTTATATTGATAAATTGCTTATAAAATATACATCACGTCGATGTTATAATTAAAATAATGATAAGCTTTATTCTTATATATTAACTTTTATTTATCAATATCTTAATCTAAAAAAATATATATTAAAATAAAAAAGCGAACTGACATTAAAATCAATTCGCTTTAATATAATTTGATTATCAATTATCTAAATTTACGCCGTTCTTATAGGAAGAATCATAAACAACGTTTCGTTAGAATTAAGCGGCGAAATAATCGCAGGAGACGTCGGAGTATTTATCATTATTGTTACATACTCTTCGGAAATAACCTTTAATGCGTCCTGAATGAATTTCGGATTGAAAGATATCGAAATCTCCTTTCCTATCAAATTAACGTTAAGTTTTTCCTTGATATTACCGATTTCCGATACCGAAACAAGGTTTGCAGAGTTTTCTTTGATATCAAAAGTAACAAGGTTATTTGTAAGTCCTCTTGCCAAAACGCTTGCTCTTTCAAGACCTTCTTCGAGTTGTCCCTTATTGAAATTAACGCTTGTAGAGAAATCCTTAGGAATTATGTTGTTATACATAATAAATTCTCCCTCTAAAAGTCTTGTAATAAGCGTAATGTTATTTATATCCACCATCAAACGGTTGTTTTCAATAAAAACCGTTACAGGACTTTCGGAATCGTCTAAAAGCTTAGAAATTTCGTTCAACGCTCTTGCAGGAATAATAACACTCATATTCTTAGTAGACTGCTCCAAAGGCTTTTTAACAAGAGCCAATCTATATCCGTCAAGCGCGACAGCCGTCAACGAATATTCGTCAATTTCGAATAAAACGCCTTGAAGTATTGGTCTTGAAGAATCAAAAGACGCACAGAAAACCGTTTTGTTTATAAGATCCTTAAATTCTTTCTGCAAAAGCGAAAAGCTCTCTCCGAATTTAATACGCTCAAAAAGCGGGAATTCGTCGCTGTTATAGCACTGCAAAACACCTTCGGAATCGTTATATCTGATTTTTAAGCTTCCGTTTACGTCTGAAAGCTCTATTTGTTCGTTGTTAAGCTTTCTAATGAATTCAAGAAAATACTTACCCGGAACAACAGTTTCTCCTTCAATCAAAACTTCTGCGGGGATTTTCTGCTCGATAGCTATCTCGAGATCCGTACCGCATAAAGTAAGACTGTCCTTTTCGGCTTTAATCTTAATACCTTCAAGAACTTGTGATGTAGTTTTTCCGCTAACAGCCTTAACGGCATTAGCTGCGGCAATGCTCAAATTCAATCCGTCGCATACAGCTTTCATGTTGTTTCTCCTTTAGTTAGATATAAATTATATTAATAAGTAGTAATAATAATAAGCTATGTGAAAATGTGGAAAACCGCATTTTTATACTCAAATTATAGCATAAACAGTGGATTTTTGTAAATAGATTTATGTTGATAGTTTGTGCTTTTTTATCAATATAGAGTTCTTTTTTCGGTTAATAAGTTGTGGATAACTATGCTTTTCTTAAAAATAAGAATAATTGTAAATAAGACGAGTAATAAAAAAAAAGACGAAGTTATAAATATATTAACATATATATTGATAACTTTTGTGAATATCTATATTAATAACTGTGGATAAAAGAAAAATGCTTAATTTCGTATCTTTAAATGATTATTAATTAGAAAAAAGTATTTGAATAAGTTTAGAAAATGCTTTTTTTCTTTAAGAGTTTTCCGTAATATTCCGTAATAATATATAAAGAAATAATTACCTACATAATAGGCGCAGTTCTTTCTTTATTCTTTCCTCTCGGATACTTAACGGGAGTTGAAGAAACCTTTCTAATTATCAGGAGCGTTCTTGTTAAATCAGGCAGAATATCTACAGAAACGATTTTTTCGAGCTTTCCGCCTAAAATTCTAATTGCGTTTTCAGCTTCTTTAAGTTCTTCGTCCGAATATGACTTATATGCTATAAAAACTCCGCCTATTTTGACAAGAGGCAAACAATATTCGCAAAGTGTGTTAAGGCGTGCCACAGCTCTCGCCGTAACAACGTCATAATTTTCCCTCTTTTCCGTTCTTGCTAAATCTTCGATTCTTGAATGTATCGCGACGGCATTATCTAAAGACAAAACGTTTGAAGCTGCGTTTAGATAATTCACTTTCTTAGCAACGGAATCAACCATAGTTAAGGTTATATCATCTCTAACTATTTTTAAAGGAAGCGCAGGAAATCCGCCGCCGGAGCCGACATCGAGAACATTTGCGCTTTTCGGAATATAAGAACATCCCGCCAAAGAATCGAGAAAATGAAGAAAATATACCTTTTCTTTGTCGGTTATTGTCGTGAGATTATATTTTTCGTTCTCAGAAACGAGAAAATTATATAAAGTCTCGAAATTTTGAAGCATCTTTTCGGAAAGTTCTATGCCGAAATCGTTGCATTTTTTAGAAAAAACATCAATCATACGACGAGTATAACATAAAATCGCATTGCTGTAAACTCAAAAAAATTATAAAACACTTTTCAAACTCAAAAAAATATGATATACTTAAAATTAATATCGGGATTTTGCATAAAAATAGCAAAAAAATACCGATATATCGATAAAAATCCGCTGTTTTAAGAAAAAATAAAGGAAATTTGTCGGATATCAAACAAATAAAAAATATTAAAAAGCAAGTTTTTTGTTTGTAATTGATGATTGTTTTTACTAAAAAATGCGGAATTTTGTTAAGCAAATCACAATAAAATGTGAAAAGGTATAAATCCTAAATTAGTATTTATTGGATTTATAAAACAAATGTTAGATATTTAAGAGGTACTATGGCACTGATCGTAGCGTATTCCAATCAGAAGGGCGGCGTCGGAAAGACTACTACATGCGTCAACATGTCTGCATATCTCGCGCTTGCCGGTAAAAAAACATTGCTCGTCGATCTCGATCCGCAAGGAAACTCGACGAGCGGCTTAGGAATAAGAAAAAGCGAGCTCGAAAACTCTATTTACGGCGTTTTGTGCGGTGAAGTTGACGTTAAGGAAACGATTTGTCACACCGTCATCGAAGGGCTTGATATAATGCCGTCAAATATAGACTTAGCAGGTGCTGAAGTCGAGCTTGTTTATATGAAACAGCGCGAAAAGATACTTAAAAACGCACTTGAGGGTATAAAAGACGAATATGACGTCATCACAATCGACTGTCCCCCGTCGTTAGGACTTTTGACTATAAACGCATTGACGGCGGCAGATAAGGTAATTATTCCGATTCAGTCTGAGTTTTATGCGCTCGAAGGTCTTTCGCAGCTTATGAACACCATTAAGCTTGTTATCAAGCACTTGAATCCCAAGCTCAAAATCGACGGCGTTGTTTTGACAATGTTCGACGGCAGATCGATTATATCGAGGCAAATAAGCGAGCAAATACGCAGATATTTCGGCGATAAGTTGTTTGCAAACCCCGTTCCGAGAAACATAAGGCTGTCTGAAGCTCCGAGCCACGGCGTTCCTATCGTACTTCACGATCCGAAGTGCGCCGGTGCAATAGCTTATAAGAGCTTGACAGACGAGTTTATCGGAAGAAATCTTTGATTTAAGGAGGAATTATGGCTAAAAGCAGAGGTCTCGGAAAAGGCTTGAACGCACTTTTCGGCGAAACGGCGTTCGAATATGAGCAAGCCGTCAAAGAAGCCGAGCAAAGCGGCGGAATAAATGAGATAGAAATAGATAAAATTTTCCCCAATGAAAATCAGCCGAGAAAGAACTTCGATGAGGAAGCATTAAACGAGCTTACTCAATCGATAAAGCTTCACGGAGTAATCAACCCTATCGTTGTAAATAAAGAGGGCGATAGATTTATGATTATCGCAGGCGAGCGAAGATATCGTGCCGCGACGATAGCGGGACTTAAAACGATTCCTGCCATTGTCATGGATATTGGCGAAAAAAAGGTCAGAGAGATTGCGCTTATAGAGAACCTTCAGCGTGAAGATCTAAATGCCGTAGAAGCCGCTAAAGGTATCAAAGAGCTTATGGACAGATACGGCTTGACTCAGGAACAAGTTTCCGAAAGAATAAGCAAGAGCCGTTCAAATGTTGCCAACTATTTGCGCGTTTTGACTCTTCCCGAAGACGTAATTTCCTATGTAGAAAAGGACGAATTGTCGTTGGGACACGCCAAATGCCTTGCGGGACTTAACGACCCGAAAGAGATTTCTTCTCTTGCGCTTGCGGCAAAGCAAAAAGGAATGTCCGTTCGAGAGCTTGAAAAGAAAATCAGGTCGATGTCCGAGAAAAAGGATAAAAAACCCGAAAAACCGCAGTCTATCGAACTCAAAGATTTGGTAGAAAGTATGCAAAAAGTGCTGAAAACCAAGGTAAAAGCCGTTGGGACGGACCAAAAAGGAAGAATCGTTATCGACTATTTCACACGCGACGATCTCGACAGATTGTATGCGATGATAGAGATTTTGAAGCAAAACGAATTATAAAATCGCGGCGGAAGAAAATTTCCGCCTTTCTTTTTGCTTTTTTGAAAATGGGATTGCATTGTTTTATGATAGAGATAATATAGAGATAGAATAAAAATGTGCTTTTGAATAAATATAATAGAAACTTTTTAGGAAAAGTCTCCACTATTACCTTAGCAAAACCATTTAATTATTATTAGTCTTAATAGAAAAAATGAGAATATTTGAAAAAAAGTAAAATCGGACAATATATATTTTATTATATGATAGTAGGCATCCCCTATTTTTCGTACCGATAAAAAATTATTGACAATTAAGAATTATTCATATAAAATGACCAATGGAAAAGCAATAAGGCAAGGAAGGATTTTATGGAAGAAAGATATTCCAGAAACATCGGAACTGTAACTATCAAAGAACAAGAATGGCTTAGAGACGGCAGTGTGTTTATCGCAGGCGCAGGATCTTTGGGCGGATACGTAGCCGAATACCTATTGAGAATGGGTGTCGGAGAGATAAGAATCGCGGACTTCGGAGCATTCACCGAAGACAGCTTCAACAGACAGCTTGCTTCGACTGTCGAAAACGTAGGTAAATCTAAGGTTTTGGAACTTGAAAAGAAGATGAAAAACATCTCTACGCAAGTCAAGCTAACCGTTTTCAACGAAAGACTTACAAAAGAAAACGCAAAACAGCTTATCGGAAACGCTCTTGTCGTAGTAGATTCTTTCGAAAATCCGCAAAACAAGCTCGAACTCAAAGAAATATGCGACGAGCTTAATCTCCCCCTTGTTTATGCAAGCTTGCTCACAAACGGCGGAATAGTCGCGACAGTCTTCCCCCACACCGAAAACAACGAAAAGCTATATGATATGACCGTCGAGCATTCCATTAAGCCGTCTGTAACGGGTATGGCGGCAGGTGTTATCGCGGGTGTTCAGGCAACGGAAGTTATAAACCTACTTCTCGGAAGACCGACGCTCAAAAACAAAATGGTAGTTGTTGACTTAAACAACTACTTTATGGAAATAGCCGACCTATAAGAAGAAATAATCAATCAAAGTATAAGATTTTGATAAAACAAAAAGCGATAGAAAAATAGAGATATAGAGAAAAAGATAAAGCGACTTCGCAAAAGCGGAGCCGTTTTTATATAATAAAAGCAAATTAATAAAATAAAAGTAATAAAATCAAAGTATTTATAGATTAAAACCGCAAATTAATCTAAATAGAAAGAGCAATCTAAAAGAAAATCGATAATAAAAAAACAGCAAAAAAAGAGTTGATCATTATTATGATTCATTCTCGTAGGGCTGGTTCTTCTCACCGCTGCGGAAGATTTGACAGAATTCTTACTCGTAGGATTGGGAACATTGGCAATTGTGGTAGGGCGGGGTACAACTTTCGCCGAAAAAGGCTCCCTTAGCAAGGGAGCTGTCTGCGGAGCAGACTGAGGGATTGTTATATATCGCAACGAACCCTTTAGTATTGTGTGCTACAATGAAGACTTCCCACAACGTAAGAGGATCCTATAGTAAGGATAGTTTATTATTAACAACGGCGACAATGAGAAGCCACCGCTCTAAGGAAAAGAAATCGTCAACAATGGCGATAAGAACATGAGACAATTTTATGAAACGTATCACAAATTATGCATAGAAAATCGCCCGAAAAATAAACTTTTCAATACTTTTCAAAAAAGTGGATTTTTTGTCGATAAGTCCTTGAAAATATATTGATTTTGTGTTAAAATAATAACGCATTAGGAAATAGTGCAAAATTTGGAGGTAAAAAAATGAAAAAAGTATTGTGCGTTTTACTCGTAGCAGTATTGGCACTCTCCTGTTTCGCGGCTTGCGATCAAACCGTGGGGGGGGGAGAAGACGGAGCTGAAATAGCAGTCGTAACCGACGTAGGACAGCTTAACGACGGCGGCTTCAACCAGGGAACTTATGAAGGCGCTAAGGCTTATGCAGAAGCTAACAACAAAACTTATGCATACTATCAGCCCGCTAACGGCAGCAACGCTTCCGACGCAGACAGAATCGAAGCTATGAACAACGCTATCAAGAATGGAGCTAAGGTTATCGTAACTCCGGGATTCTTGCAGGAAAACGCTCTTAGAGAAGTAGCTTCGGCTAACCCTGACGTTAAGTTCGTATTCATCGACGGTTATCCTATCGCTGACAAAGACGGCAACATTTTGAAGAACGTTGCAGGTATCGCATTCTGCGAGCAGGAATCTGCTTACTTTGCAGGTTATGCAGCTGTTAAGGAAGGCTATACGAAACTCGGCGGAGCATTCGGCGGTGGCGGAACTAACCCCGCTTGTAACAGATTTGCTGCAGGTTATCTCCTCGGTGCAAATGACGCTGCTAAGGAACTCGGTATCACGGTTGACATGCAGATAAGCTTCCTTTATGGCGCTTCGTTCAGCTCTTCTGCAGAACTCGAAGCTCAGATGAACGGCTGGTATCAGACGGGCACGGAAGTTATCTATGCTTGCGGCGGATCTATGGTTAACAGCGTTCTTGCTGCTGCACAGGCTAACAACGGAAAGGTTATCGGCGTAGATACCGACCAGTCCGGTCTTGGCGAAGAAGTCATCACTTCCGCTACAAAGGGTCTTGCTGAATCCGTTAAATGGGCTCTTGGCAAATACTATGCAGGCGAGTTCGATTCTATCGGCGGAACAGGCACATCCTTGGGTGTTGCAGACGACGCTGTAGGACTTCCTACCGCAACTTGGAGACTTAAAAACTTCTCTGTTGACGAATACAACACGCTTTACAACAAAGTTAAGAACGGCGAAATCAAGATCAATCTCGTAGCAGGTCTTGACGCAGACGCAGGTCTTATCGCTAAGTTGCAAGTTACGAACGTTAACCTCGGAGACATTCAGAAATAATCGTATCGTGAGATATTAAAGAAAGGGCATTAAGGGCAAATCCCGCCCTTTCTTTTTGTTAAGCGCATACGAGTTATGCGCTTAACAAAAAGAGGCAACAGCCGTCTTTGGAGCAGTTCTGAAAAAGGAGGTCTCTTCTATGAATGACGTCAGCGAGAAAAAAGTCGGGCAAAACGACTATCCGTACGTTATTGAAATGAAAAATATTACAAAAGAATTCCCCGGTATAATTGCAAACGACAACATCACTTTGCAGTTGAAAAGGGGCGAAATTCACGCGCTGCTTGGCGAAAACGGCGCGGGAAAGTCTACGCTCATGAGCGTGCTTTTCGGATTATATCAGCCCGAAAAAGGCGAGATTCTCAAGAACGGCGAGGTCGTTAAGGTCAACAACCCTAACGACGCAAACCGCTTAGGAATCGGTATGGTTCATCAGCACTTCAAACTCGTTGAGGTTTTCACCGTCTTAGAAAACATTATTTTGGGCGTTGAAACTACGAAATTCGGCTTTATACAAAAGAAAGAAGCAAGAAAAAAGGTTTTGGAGCTTTCCGAAAAATACGGCTTGAACGTCGATCCCGATGCGAAAGTCGAGGATATCACCGTCGGAATGCAGCAGCGTACCGAGATTTTGAAGATGCTCTATCGCGACAACGAGATTCTCATCTTCGACGAGCCTACGGCGGTTTTGACTCCGCAGGAAATCGACGAGCTTATGGAGATTATGAAAGGTCTTGCGGCAGAAGGCAAGTCTATTCTTTTCATCACACACAAGCTTAACGAAATCAAAGCCGTTGCAGATAGATGTACGGTTCTTAGAAAGGGTAAATACATAGGAACGGTTGACGTAAAGACGACGTCGAAAGAAGAGCTTTCCGAAATGATGGTCGGAAGAGCGGTAAAGTTTGCCGTCGATAAGGACGAAGCACAACCTAAGGACGTTGTTTTAGACATACAAAACCTTTGCGTAAAGAGCAAGCTCCACAAAAAAGACGCCGTTCACGACGTTTCGCTTCAAGTTCGTCGCGGAGAAATCGTGTGCGTCGCGGGTATCGACGGAAACGGTCAGTCGGAATTCGTTCATGCTATAACGGGACTTGATAAGATCGAAAGCGGAAAGGTTATTCTTTGCGGCGAGGACGTTACAAATAAGAGTATTCGTTATAAAAACACCCACGGAATGAGCCATATCCCCGAGGACAGACATAAACACGGCTTGGTTTTGGATTATTCTTTGGAACAGAATCTTGTTTTGCAAAGATATTTCGAGCCTAAGTTCGAGAAAAATGGCTTTATCAAGTTCGACGAGGTAAGAAGTTATGCAAACAGACTTATCGACAGCTTCGACATTCGTTCGGGACAAGGTGCGATAACAACTGCTCGCTCCATGTCGGGCGGAAATCAGCAAAAAGCAATCGTTGCGAGAGAAATAGATAAAGGCTCCGACCTTTTGATCGCAGTTCAGCCCACCCGCGGACTTGACGTAGGCGCGATTGAATATATCCATACGCAGATCGTCAAACGTCGCGATGAGGGCGCGGCGGTGCTTCTCGTCTCATTGGAGCTTGACGAGGTTATGAACCTTTCCGACAGAATACTCGTTATGTATGAGGGCGAAATCGTCGGCGAACTCGACCCGAAGACGACGACGGTTCAAGAGCTCGGTCTTTACATGGCGGGTGCTAAAAAAGATACAAAGGAGGCTAAATAATGGCTAAAGAGAACTTCTTTGTTAAAACAATAAAAAACATCGGCAAATTCTTCAAGTCTTTGTTCGTTTCGGTTGACGAAAACGAGCCGAGACTTAGAACGCTTTACGAAAAAGACGGAACGAAGTCCGTAATCTCCGCGTTAATCTGCATTTTGGCAGGTATTTTGGTTGGAGTAATCGTTCTTGTACTTGTTGCGATATTTAGTAAAGACGTTCAAATCAAAGACGTTTGGAAAGGACTTTTTATAGTTTTTGCAGGTCCTTTCTATACGGGAAGCTCGTCGGTTATATCTTTCGGTTTCTCGGGAAAGACGCTCGGCGATATGATGCTTCGCGCAACGCCCTTGGTAATGACGGGTCTTTCCGTAGCGGTTGCGTTTAAGACGGGACTATTCAACATCGGTGCTTCTGGACAATACCTTATGGGTACGACGGGTTCGATTATCGTTGCTTTGTCAATCCCAGCAAACAACTCCGTCGAAGCGTTCTTCGTATGGCTGCTTGCCCTTATCGTAGGAACGTTATGCGGAATGCTTTGGGGCGCAATCCCGGGACTGTTCAAGGCGTTACTCGGAGTAAACGAGGTTATCGTCTGCATAATGACCAACTGGATAGCCGCTAACGTAGTTTCGTGGATATTCAACGGATCTCAATATATAAACTCCCCCGCGGGCAAAACGGGATATACCATTCCGACTTCCGATTACGGAATTCAAACGCCGAGACTTTTGATGGACAAGCTCTTCCCCGAATCTTGGGCTGACGGCGGAATTATCATTGCGATCCTTATTGCCGTCGCGATAAGCATTATGCTTAACAAAACGACTTTCGGATATGAACTCAAGGCGTGCGGACATAACAGAAACGCCGCGAAATACGCAGGTATGAACGACAAGAGAAACATCGTCCTTTCGATGATGATAGCAGGCGGACTTTCGGCATGCGGCGCGTCGCTATATTATCTAAACGGAAAAACGGAGTTCTTCTGGAATACGTATATGTCGCTTCCCTCAGAGGGTTTCAACGGTATCCCCGTCGCGCTGCTTGCAAGCAGCAACCCAATAGGAACGATTTTCGCGGCGATTTATATGGCATTCCTGACCGTTGCGGGGAATAAACTTTCTTCATTTACGAGATATAACGAATTCATCGCAAGCATAATTGTTGCGGTAATCATATACTTTGCGGGATTCGGTAAGCTTATAAAAGAACTTCTTTCGAAAAGACAGGCAGAGCGGATGGAGAAAAGACTCCTCGCTAATGCACAAAGCGAAGTAAAGGCAAAGGAGGAATAATTATGGCGTTTTTATTACAGCAGTTGTTCAAATATCTCATTCCGCTTATGATAGTAGCTCTTGCCGGCGTATTTGCCGAGAGAAGCGGAATAATCAACATTGCTCTTGACGGTATCATGATTATAGGTTCGTTCTTCGGCGCGCTCTTCGTATATATTTTGCAAGCGCCGCAGTTCGGTATTTCGCTCGACGTAGCGAAAGGTCAAGGACAATGGATATACCTTGCCGCAATGGCTATCGCAGCCCTTGCAGGCGCGGCATTTTCGTTGCTTTTGGGCTTTTCCGCAATAAACCTTAAAGCCGACCAGACAATCGGCGGTACGGCGCTTAATATGTTGGCTCCTGCCGTTTCGCTCTTCTTTATTAACCTTATCTGCCAGCAGCAATATATGAATATGCCTAAAGGCACGGTTAATTGGTTCATGATTCAGAACGAGAATTTGAGGGGTACGATTTTAGAGGGATTCTTTGACAAGGCGTATATTTCGACGTATGTCTGCATAGCGATTTTCATTATCCTTTCGATAATACTATATAAAACAAAATTCGGTTTGAGACTTCGTTCGTGCGGCGAACATCCGCAAGCGGCGGACTCCGTCGGTATCAACGTCGTAAAAATGAGATACGCGGGAACCGTAATTTCGGGTGCGTTAGCAGGCTTAGGTGGATATGTTTACGTCGTATGCTCCGCTAACGGCGCTACGCAAGGCGACGTTCAAGGCGCAGGCTTCATCGCTCTTGCCATTATGATTTTCGGAAACTGGAAGCCGACGGGCATTGCGCTTGGCGCGATACTTTTCGGACTGTTGAAATGTATCGCTCCGACTTATGCGTCGCTCGATATTAACGGCGACGGAATCTATCTTTTGAAAGAGCTAGGACTTCCGAACTATTTCTATAACCTACTCCCCTACCTTATCGTTCTCGTGGTTTTGGCGTTTACGTCGAAAAAATCGCGCGCACCTAAAGCGGAGGGTATTCCGTACGATAAAGGCGCAAGATAATGTATCGATAATAATCAAAAGAGAAAGGCAAGTTTGCTTTTCTCTTTTTTATATTTAGTCAATTTCTAAGATTTTTATATATTGATTTGCTTTTTTTTGAGGATATGTAATGTCGGGAGTAGAATTTTCAATTGTCAGAATATAACTCGAAAATACATAGCGAAATTGCTTCCGCAAGACGTTTAAGATATCTATCGTCAAGGAGTTTGCTTTCGTCCTCTATGTTGCTTAAAAAGCCGCATTCGATTATTACGGCGGGAATTCCGATGTTGTGAGTCATATACATTTTTTCCGCGTCGAGCCGAACTTTTTTTGAAGATAGATCCGAAAGCTTCACCGCAAGCATTTCGGCAAAAAGGCATGACAATTCGTCAGACTTATTGTAATATATGTTTATGCCCTTTGCGGCTTTGTTTTTATTGTAGTTGCAATGTATCGAAACGATTAGAGCCGAATTGCTTTGCAAGGCGATTTCCTTTCGCTTCTCCATATCGCGACGCTTGAAGCCTTTAGAGGTATCGCCGTAAAGTCCGTCGGCGTTTTCACGCGTCAAAACAGGCTCAATCCCCAATGGGACAAGCTTATCTTTAATGAGCTTTGCGATTTCAAGGTTGATTTCCGCCTCGGCTTTTCCCGACGTTATCCCGTATACGCCGTTGTCTATTCCGCCGTGCCCCGCGTCGATACATATAACGGGATAGATTTTTTGAGAAAACGCGCTAACAGAAAATCGCGACTCAAAAAACAGCGAAGAAACTACGCAAAGAACAAGCAAAACGACAAATAAGGCAAAAGGTATTGCAGTTTTTTTGGTCAAAATTCGACCCTCCGTTTTGTATAAAAATTACAAAAGTGTGGATAACTCAACAACGCCGATGCATAAAAACAAGGGGTAAAATGCATAAAAATAGGTAAGTTGTGCACTTATCCACATAGTTATCCACATATTTTTGCATGAGTTGTTAATAAAGACGACAAGAATTGCAATAATTCGACAAAAATAAAAGATATTATTTGCAATTTTGTTCTTGCATTTCATGCATAAATGTTATACTATTATATGTATAAAAAAGGTGACGAAATATGATTGATTTTAAGCTTGCAAAAGATATGAGTATAAGCGCACTATTCGGCGAAAAGGGTATTTGCGACTGCGGCGGAGAGCATTTTTTGCCAAGCACCACGCTATACTCTTATGAGGGTGCGGCGGAAAAGTTAAAAGAAGTCGTCGAAGAGCTTTGCCCGATGGGGAAAGTTCTTATTGTCGGTGCTGAAGACGTCGGAATTTATATAAAGGAAGTCGAAGAAAGGCTTTCGGGACTACGAATAGAAAAACTATCGATTCCAATAAACGCGACTGTTTCAGAAACGACGATGTCAAATCTTGCCGTTCCAGAGGATTCGCGACTTATTCTTTCTGTCGGAGGCGGCAGTGCGACCGATATCGGAAAACTCATCGCGAAAAAGCTCGACGTTCCCTTTGTCGCGTTTTTAACGTCGATTGCATTCGATACGATATTTGACAGAAACGTCGAGATATGGCGAAGTTTTGTTTTGACAAAAGAAGAAGGAGCGTATCCAAGTGCCGTGATAATCGACCACGACATTATTGCCGAGTGCCCAAACGAGTTTTTTGCTTCGGCTATAGGACTTGCGGCGACGGAGTATCTCACGGTGTTCGATTGCTACACGAGAGACAGATTTTTGAAAACCAAGGTGTGTCCGCATATTGTGGATATGCTAATATCAGGCGCTGAAAAGGTGATTTCGTCGGCAGAAGAAATCAAAAACTGCGGAAGATATGCGATAGCGCACTTTGTTGAGGGAATGCTCAAAATATCTGCAGCGCGTTCGCTTCTTATTGTCGATACGACAAGCGCTGTCAATGCGGCAATGAGAGCGTTATATTTGCAAAAAAGAAAGCGCGAAGAGGAAATTACGGCGCTATACGGTTCAAAAAGCTTTGAAGTATTCCTAAAAACGGTCAATATAATCTCGCTTTTTTATGAAACGAAAATGCTCGAAGAAACTCTTCCTCCCGATATGGATTATCGCTATGAGCTTTTGACGGAAAACTTAGGCATAAACGAATGGGCGGCATATAAAATAACTTCTCAGCTTGTTTCCCCGTCGGCATACCTTAATATAAAGAAAGCCGTTGACGAAAACAGAGAGTACTTTGCCGACGCGGCAAGAGAGCTTTTGAAGGTCTTGCAGAAAGCGGTAGAAGCGTATAACGTATTTGAAGTAGAAATCGTGCAAGAAGAAAAAGAAGACCTTTATGCAGCGCTTGTTTGCTCGACGGAGGTATGCGGTTCGTTCACCACCCTCACCATTATGAAATACTTGGGGCTTTTGGAAAGATATGACGCAAAAAGAAATTGAAAAACTGAAAGAAATAGAATGCTTTGTGTTCGATCTCGACGGAACGATATATATAGAAAGAACGCTTATCGAAGGCGCAAAAGAGACTATCGATTATTTGCGCAAAAATGGCAAAAAAGTCATATTTTTAACAAATAATTCGTCAGTTTCGGCGGAGTATTACCGCAAAAAAATCAACGATATAGGAATATATTGCGACATAAAAGAGATATATACTTCGGGGAATGCGACGATAAGATTTTTGAAAAACAACTTCAGAAGCGAGAGCGTATACTTAGTCGGAACGAAAGAGCTTGAAAAAGAGTTTATTGAGGGCGGAATTAAGCTGACAAACGACAAGCCCGACATAGTATGCCTTGCTTACGACAAAGAACTTAACTATCAAAAGCTTGTTTTGTTGACAAGATACCTTCATATGGGAGCAAAATTCATTGCAACGCACCCCGACGTAAATTGCCCCGCGAAGCCGTTTTACGAACCCGACGTCGGAGCAATGCTCGAAATGATAGAAAAAAGTACTGGCAGACGTCCCGAGACGATTTGCGGCAAGCCCTATCGCCCGATTGCCGAGGGCATTTCCGAAGCGTGTGGTCTTCCCCTTGAAAAAATCGCAATGGTCGGAGATCGAATGTATACGGATATTCGTTTCGGGCTTCTCAACAATATGCTGTCCGTCTTGGTTTTGACGGGAGAAACGACAAAAGAAGATTTGAAATCGAGCGATATTATCCCCGACGTCGTTCTAAATTCTGTGGCGGATATAAAAACCGCACTCGAATCGTAAGGCGAAATAATAGATTATATCAATATAATAATAAGTCCGTATTTTGAAATGCAAAATAATAGTTAGACTATGTTGAGAGTGCATTTTGAAATGACGGACTTTTAGTTTTGTTTATTGATATTGCTAAACTATATTAGAATCTATAATACAAGAAGTTTCTGTTTTGCTTGCAAAGAACAGAAACGCCGCAGTATTTCAAGCCTAGAAGCACAAAACGATAGTTTTGTGGCAAAGCATTCTTGTTTTGCAAAATGTTTTGACGTCAGACAAAGCATTTACTTCTTATAGGTTATATTATAAGTATTTAGAAAGATTTTTCAATAAAAAGCAACAACTTTTATTGGCGCTAAAGAATAGTAATCATTTAGATTGATTATCGTGTTTTTTCCTATAAACATTCGGAGTTAATCCCGTTACGTTTTTAAAAGTATTAGAAAACGCCGATTGCGAGGAATATGAAAGTTTGTATGCTATTTCGGACAAAGAAAGCGGTGTGTTTTGCAAAAGATATTTTGCATAATTTATTTTTCTTTTTGCGATATATTCTGTCAAAGTTATTCCGATTTCTCTTTTGAATAGGACTGAAAGATAGTTTTTGTTTATAGATAGTGCCGAAGCGATCGAAGAAAGCGATAGCGGCGATGTTATATTGGAATCGATATACTTTTGCGTAAGTTTAATATTATAGTTTGACGATTTCGGCATGCGATAGTTTTTCACTGCATTGGCAAAAGCAAACAAAAGCTCGTAACCGACGGAAAAATCGTTAGGTGTGGTCATTTTCTCGATTTCGACAAAGTATTTATCGGAGTAAGAATAAGCTATCGACGGGGGAAGTCCGCCGCTAATTGCGGCGCGTGAAGAAATCGTCAACAGCACTTCGAGCATGTTTTGAGTTTGTCTTAAAGAATTGTCAGAAAGTATTCCTATATTACCCGCAAAAGAAGTTGCAGAAATAATTGAAGTTATTTTTTCAGGCAAACCGTAGGTTATTAGTGAAGAAATCTTTTTTTCGAAGTCATAAGATATATTGTTTAGTCTTTCTTGATGTTCGTCATCGGAGATTTGCGGCGGTTCATTTATTGTCGCGGCATTTGTTCTTCTAATCGAAGAACATGTTTTATTAATGACAACATTTATCGAATCGGTAAGAGTCGTAAATTTAATAATAGGGAAATACGGCATTTGTGAAAGCATTTCCGTAGCATCTTGTGTTGAAATTCCGTCGAATGCGGAGGTGTAGACAAGTTTTTTTGCCAATGAGTTTTCATAAGGAATAGTAAGAACGGGGCCGATAACGACAGTTCCGTTATCAAAGGGTAAAACGGCGAAGGTTATTCCGAATTTTGAATCGATTATCTTCGGTTCGAGGTTTTGATTGGAAAGGAGAGTGTTCTTGAAGTAATTAAAAATGAGGTTGTTTTTGTCGTAGAAAAGCGAAGAGAAAACGCAATTATCGCTCTCAAAAAGTCTTATATCGGTTTCCGAAAAGGAAGCTATATTGTTCAAAAACGATATGAGTCGAGCTTTTTTCATAAAGATCTCCATTTAATAATTTGTATGGATATATAATACAAGAAGTTTGTGCTTTGCTTGCAAGGAGCAGAAACTTCGATGTTTTTCAAACTAAGAAGTGCGAAACGATAGTTTCGCGGCAAAGCACGCTTGCTTTGCAAAGATTTTATCTCAAGATAAAAGATTTACTTCGTATAGATTATACTAAAAACAACGGTGGCAAGCAATCGAATATCATAAAAAAGCAAATAAAAAAGTGTATATTTTGCAATAAAAACGAATGTTGTGATATAAAACGGCGGATTATTATTATATCATATCGTTATAAGGTTTTAATAACCTTGCAACGATTTTAGTGTGAGGATGGAAAAATGAGAAAAAAGAAAAAAGGGACAATAGGATTCAAAGAAGTGTTCGGCGTAACGATTATGTCGATTCTAACAGGTTTGACATCCACCGTTATGCAATCAGGCTTTATGTCATATATGACAGACTACGCAGGTTTGGGGGCGCTCGGAGCAACTCTTGCGACGACGCTGCTTTTTGCGGCAAGAATAATTGACGCAGTTGACGATCCGATCCAAGGATATATAGTAGACAGTGCAAAGCCTACGCGTATTGGAAAATATAAGCCGTTCTTCTTGCTAGCGTTCGTTATGACCGCCGTAGGCGTTTCTTGTTTGTTCTTTATTCCGTCGGGACTTACGGATAAGCCGGTAATGGTTTGTATTTGGGTAGTATTCTTTTATTTGCTTTATGATATCGGAACGTCGTTCTACAATCCGTTACTTTTATATAGAACGATGACAGATGACGTCGGAGAAAGGTCTAAGCTCGTTACGTGGCCGAGGATAATGGGAATGATTCTTTCCGTTATAGGGACTATGCTTCTTAAAATCATCGTTTCGGTCAACGAACAGGTTCAAGATATGCACTTGTCTTACGGAATCGTAATGACTGCGATGATGACTATCGGCGGATTGCTTTCGATTTTAGGCTGTTTCATGGTTAAAGAGAATGTACAGCATGTCGAATTCGAAGAAGAAAAAGAAGAGAAAGTCAAGATTACGGATATTATCACGGTATTAAAGGAAAATAAAGCGATGAGATTAAATGCATTATCTTCGTTATTCTCGGGCTTTATCTGGACATTCCTTTTTTCGGCGATTACATATTATATTAAATACGGATTCTGCGTAAATTTAGAAACGGGCGAAGTAAACTTAGGTTTGCAGTCGATAATGGCGATGATTTCCGGGCTTATGATGATTCTCCCCATTCTTGTAGCTACATTTGTTTCTGTTCCGATACTTAAAAAAGTCGGTGACCCTTGCAAGATGTCGAGAGTGTTGCTTCTTTTGAAAGCAGTTTTCGGACTTCTACTATTCTTATTGCAGATGTTCGGTCTTTTAACAAAGTCTTCGACATTGTTCTTTGGACTTATGTTCGCTTCGAGTTTCACAATTGGCCTCGATTTCGTTCCGGGACAAAATATGGGAATGGAAATTATGGATTATCAAATTTACCTCACGGGAAAAGACAGATCTGCACTCATGAATGCGGTCGGTAATTTTATCAGTAAAGCGCAAAACGCAATAGCCGCCGGCATGGTCGGAGTGATCCTAATTGCGATCGGTTACGAAGTCGATTCTGTGACGGGAGATTATGTCGGCGAACTTTCGCAGATCCCCGTAATGCTCAATTGGTTCACGGTTCTAATGGGGCTTGTCCCGTGTATTCTTGCGATTATCTCATATGTATTGCTTCTCGGATATCCCGTTACTAAAGAAATAAGAGCGGAAATGTATGCGAAAAAAGCGCAAGAATAAGTATAGGAAAATAGAATTGCTCAAATAAACTCTCTTTTTTGCTGATAAGCAATAGAAAGCGGCTCGTTTTCGAGCCGTTTTTCTATTTATAAGAGTTAAGATTAATTTTATATCACAAAAAAAGACCTGCAAAATATTGCAGGTCAAACAATCATAAGTAAAAACGAATCTTAGATTAGTTCAAAAGATCCTTATAAGCTTTGCTGAACTTTGCGGCGGGAGCTTTGCTTGCGGGGATCTGAATCTTCTCGTTCGTTCTGGGGTTGATGCCTTCGCGAGCGGGTTTATTCTTTACTTCGAAGTTAGCAAATCCTGTAAGCTGAACCTTTTCGCCGTTTTTGAGAGCGTCCGTCAAAGTACCTACAAAAGCGTCGTAAACAACGGCTGCGTCTTTCTGGCTGATATCTGCCTTAGTGGCAAAAGCTTTGATAAATTCACCTTTATTCATAAAAATTACCTCCTGAATTTGTATTGTTATTATAGCAAAAAATATCTAATATATCAATAGTTTTTAATAAAAAAACGTGTTGCACGGCAAAATATAGGGATAAATGGGCTAAAATACGACTAAAACGGATAAAAATATTGCCTTTTTGAGATATTAGATGTATAATCACGGTATGGAAAAGTATTGGATCTTACTTGCTTTCGGCTCGTGTATCTTTGCCGGAGCAACGTCTATTTTAGCGAAAATAGGAATAAAAAACGTCGATTCGCATTTCGCGACGGCGATAAGGACGTGCGTCGTTGCGGCGATTGCTTGCATATTTGCCGCTGCGCTCGGGCAGTTCGATCAAATAGCGGCCATCTCGAAAAGAAGCTACATACTTCTTATCCTTTCGGGCTTAGCGACGGGCGGAAGCTGGATTTGCTATTTCTACGCATTGAAAAACGCAGAAGCTTCAAAGGTTGCCCCGATAGACAAGTCGTCTACGATTTTGGCGATACTTTTAGCAACGCTTATCTTCCCCGATGAACCGTTTAACGAGATTACGGTTGTGGGTCTTGTCGGCATTGCAATGGGTACGGTTATGATGCTCGGACTTCCTCGAAAAGCAATTAACGAGGATATGAACAAAGCTCACGTTGTCGAAGTATCCGAAGAAGAGCGAAAAGCTAAGAAAAAAGAGCTTACAGGACTTATCTTTGCTTTGCTTTCTGCGATATTTGCGGCTTTCACTTCTATATTGGCAAAGCTCGGAATGGAAGACGTTCCGTCGCAGCTCGGAACGGCATTAAGAACGTTGGTCGTTCTCGTGCTCGCTTGGGGTATTGTACTTTTGAACTCTAAGCACAACAAAGAATCGTATAAAATGGACAAAAAGTCCTTCCTCTTCCTTATTCTTTCTGGTATTACGACGGGGCTTTCGTGGGTATGCTATTATGCGGCATTGAAGTTCGGAAAAGCGTCGGTAGTAATTCCGATCGATAAGCTTTCGATAGTCATCACGGTTTTGTTTGCTTGGATAGTTCTCAAAGAAAAACCGACGCTCTCCTCTATCGTGGGACTTGTACTTATAACGGCAGGAACATTAACGCTTGTTATCGGAGCGTAATTTGGAAAATTAAAAGCATTTCGCTCGACGAAATGCTTTTTAAATACGAGAAAACATAAATTTGCTTGAAAAAGTTTGGTACGAAACGTTGCCAAAATACGGCGCGCCAATTATTCTTACGGCGAAAGATTCCACCGAAAGAAGTCATTTGGTTTTGCGACAAAGCGGCTACTATTTTGCTTGAAAGGTGCGGAACCCTCAAAAAATCAAACTTGATAAGCCCATATTAAAGGGTAGATTACAATATTATGAAAAAAGAAGAAATCAGAAAAGAACTTCTCGCCAACGTAGACGAAGAGTATAAAAAGTTCAACGAGAAGCTTACGCCGACTCGTTATGAGGTTTTGGGAGTTAGACTTCCGATTTTGAGAGATGTTGCAAAAAACATGGCGAAAAACTTCGAAGAAAGCTTGCAAAATACAGACTTTATGTATTTTGAAGAGGTGTTTTTGTTTGGGCTTACGAGCTGCTACATAAAAGCTGACGCGAAGACAAAGCTTAGCTATTTCGATAAATATCTAAATTATGCGGACAATTGGTCGCATATAGACTCCGTCGTCATGACGATTGGTTTTAAGAAAAGCGAGCTTGATATCGTCAAGCAAAAAGCCGAAGAATATATTCTTTCGGGTAAAGAATTTGTCGAGCGAGCTGGCGTTTTGCTTATTATGAAGCATTTTTTGGATAACGAGCTTAATGAGTGCGTAAAACTTTTAGAAAAAGCCGAAACGAAATACTATTACGTATCTATGGCGGTCGCTTGGTGCTTATGCGAACTGGCAATCACAAATCCTAAGTTTTTGATTGAATATCTGCAGAACGCGCCGATAGACGATAAAACGGTCAATCGGGCGATCTCGAAGTGCCGCGATTCTTTCAGAATATCGGACGAAAACAAGAAAAAGCTGAAAGAGCTGAAACGTTATCCATTGAAAGACATACCAGATTAAGCCTTAAAGCCGTCTTTTTGCGGAATTTCCAAATCTACGCTTATGGTATGTCGATGAGAAAAACGATAATGAGTGGGTTTTGCCTTGGCAGAACTCATTTTTTTGTATAAACGACCACGCGATATAAAACCGCCCATTTTTTGTCTAATCTTTTGGGTTCACATCATTATCGATGATTTTCATATTCAATAAAGTATTTATTATGAAAAGTATCTTTTGATTACATCAATCGATTTATTTGAAAAGATATCCGCCTTATTTTCGATGCGAATTTACAAATTCGCAAGATTTGTAAAGGGGGTATTGACAAACTGTATACATACGGTTATCATATTATTAAGAAAAGACAAATGTCAAAAATTTTGGGAGGGAAATGATGAATAAAGAGCTTTATATTCCGCAAAACGACGAGTTTTATGCGAAACGCTACATCGACGTTGATGAAATGCGTACAAGGGTTACGCCTTATGGCGACGAAATCGAGTTCAGATACGTGCACGGCGGCTTTGAGGGTACTAACGTGAAGTTCTCGCTTTGCATGCCTAAAAAGGAAAATTGCGACGGAAGAATATATAATTATCTCAATCCGTCTCCTGACGGGGATGAAGAAATGGCTGCTTTGCCGTTAACGGGCGAAGAAGATCAGATTTCTTTTTGCTTAATCAACAATTCATGCTTTTTGGAAAGCAATATGGGTTCCGTTCAAGCGGATGTTCCTATGCTTGATCCAACGATAGTTTGGAAGTCGAGCGCGCAAGTTATGGTCTTTGCGAAAGAAATCGTTAAAGAGCATTGCGGAAAAGAAAAGATTTACGGCTATGTTCACGGCGGCTCTGGCGGCGGATATAAGACAATGGCGTGCATAGAAAACACCGACGGAGTTTTCGACGGCGCGCTTCCTTACGTTATCGGCTCCCCCGTATCTCTTCCCAACACATTGTCTATGCATGCTTTGGGGCAAAGAGTTTTGAGGAACGCTTTCAAAAAATTTTATTCGAACATCGATGCGGGCGGCTCGGGAAATATCTACGACGGATTAAACGAAGTGGAATGCGCGGCTTTGAAAGAGCTTAGTATTATGGGCTTTCCCGCAAAAGCTTGGTTTTATGAAGCAAGGGGAATGTTTGACGGAACGCTTCTTTCGGTAGTTATCCCTGCCGTCAAAATGATGGATCCGACGTACTTCGACGATTTCTGGAAGAAAGAGGGATACGAAGGACATGATGACGTATACTTTGCTAAGCGCGACAGAATGCAGTTTGAGGGCGTAATCAAGAGCGTTCATATCGCAAAAGGCGACGATTCGGAAATATCGGTTACGGGTGTAAACAGCGCGTGGAAAAAAGGCTTTACATATCTTAAAGGCGCGTATATCGAGCTTGAAGAGTTACCCGAGGGAGAGGACATATACCTTGGCGGAGTTAACATAAACATCACAAGCGGAGATGGCAAAGGTCTTTTCTTTGGCGTTGAATCGTTGGAACGCGACGAAAACGGCGGCGGAAAGGTATATCTTGGATATACTTTGGGTGAAATCGACATTCAAGAGGCGTTAAAGAAGTTGTCTGTCGGCGATAAGGTATATATGGAAAACGCCGACTATGTCGCGGCGCAATATTATTATCGCCATCAAGTTCCCGAAGACAGAAGCTTTAAGGCGTGGGAACAGTTCAGAAACGAAAACGGTGAAGTTATTTTGCCGCAAAGAAGTTTCGTGATCGGATATCATTTCAACGGAACGGGCGTTGTTCAATGCGGAGATATTCATTGCAAGACGATAAATCTTCAATCCTTAATGGACGAATCGACATGTCCTTGGTGTGCGGATTGGTATAGAGGAAAAGTTGCCGAAAACGGAAAGCTCGACGATTTCAGAACATACTATTTCGAACGCACGATGCACGGCGATTACGATTGCCCGCAAACCAACCTAAATGTAAGCTATGTCGGAGCGAAGAGACAATTACTTCTCGATTTGGCAAAGTGGGTTGAAGAAGGTATCGAGCCTCTTCCGTCAACTAATTACGAAATGATAGACAACGAGCCTGTTGTTCCCAAAAACGCAAAGGAAAGGGGCGGAATTCAGCCGACGGTAGAATTCACCGCAAACGGTAGCGATTTTGCTAAAGTTAAGGTCGGAGAGCCCGTTAAGTTTGTTGTAAAGACAGAAGTTCCCGAAAACGCGGGAAAAATTACAGATATTGCGGTTGACTTAATCGATCACGACATAACGGTTAAGCGCGTTGAATTTGACAAAGTACTTTCTTTTGACGAAAACGGCAGCGCGGAGTTTACCGAAACTTTTGAAGAAAAAGGCGAAAGATTTGTTTCCGTAATTATAAAATCGCAAAGAAACGGAGATAAAAACGACTTCTTCACCAAAGTTAAGAATCTTGCGAGAGTCAAAGTTGTCGTTGAATAAAAAAGTATGGCGAAATATTACGATAAATATTCCGACAAAATAGTCGGAATATCAAACGACGAAGCAAGAAAGTTTACGCGCGAGTGCATATGCACGGCAATAGTAAAGCTCATGAAAGAAAAAGAGTTTTCGAAAATCACCGTGACGGACATTTGCGAAAAAGCGGGCGTTTCGAGAGCGGGTTTTTATCGAAACTTCAAGGATAAAGAAGCGGTTTTAGAGGATATTCTCGCAACGGCAAATGTATATTCGGCTAATTCTTTGAAGTTTATGGCGACAAGCCAAAAAGGAGATGTTAATTTTTGGCTTGAAACGATAAGGTCGATTTGCAATCGCGAGCGCGGCTTTGCCGCCGTTATGGAAATCCTCGAAACGGGACAGGGCGAGGTTCTCATAAGATTCATTAATAAGCTTGCCGAAAGGGAGCTTAGCCTCGGCGAAGAAGAAAAGGTTTCTTTGATGGCGGCATACTTTTGGGCAGGCGCGTTGGTAAATTTATTTACTTATTGGCTGAAAACGGGACAGAAAGAAACGCCCGAAGAGTTGACGGAATATATTTTGAACGCGCAAAACTTTAGATGAAATAGCAAAAGCTATACAAATAAAACCATTTTTAAGGAGAATAATAATGGGAAAAAGAGTTAAAAAGATCAAAAACCCCGACAAAGTTCCTTTCGGAATTATTGTTACGTGGGCATTACCGGGGCTTGCACTTGCGGCACAGCTCATGGTTATCGGACAGATAAACCTCTTCTCGACCTCTGTTTTGGGGCTTGAAGCGGGCTTAATCGCCGGGCTTATGGTTGCAAGTAAGGTTATCGACTGCTTCACCGACTTTGTGGTCGGATATTTGGTAGATAACACGAACACTAAATGGGGACGCGGAAGACCGTATGACTTCTGCGCTGCGTTCACTTGGGTGTTTACGGTGCTTATTTATCTTTGCCCGCCAAGCTTTTCTAAGGTCGGAAAATGCGTTTGGATCATGGTTTTCTATGTCCTTATGAGTTCGGGCTTCTATTCGATCTATTCCGCAGCACAAGGACCTTATATGGTCAGAGCGTTCAACGATAATAACAAATACGTTCAGCTCAACTCCTATTCGGGACTTATCACAATGCTAGGCGCTGTTATCGTTAATATCATTATGCCTCAACTTCTTGCGCAAGACGGCACGAGAGAGGGTTGGCTCAGAATGGTACTTATCTTTGCGGTTCCCTTGTCGATCATTTCGCTCATCAGATTCTTTGTCATTAAGGAAAAGTATTCCGTAGACGCAAAGACGGAGCATGTCAGAATCAAAGATATTTTCGATGTATTGAAGCTCAACAAGAATATCTACCCCATCGCATTCATGCTTTTGATGGTAAATATCGTCGGCAATATGGGCGTTTCGACATATTATTATCAATACGTAGTAGGCGACATTGGTCTTGCAAGTATCGGCGGCGTTCTTCAGATCGTTATGGTTCCCATTATGTTCATATTCCCGCCGCTTCTCAAAAAAGTTAAACTTTCGCAAACCTTTGCCGCAGGCTTTATTTCTTGTATGATCGGTTGCCTTATCAACTGGTTCGCAAACGACAACATCGTACTTCTTGTTATCGGCGGAATATTCACAGGCATAGGAGCTGTTCCGAACAATATGTTCTCGGGACTTTTGCTCTTGCAGTGCGCGGATTACAACGAATGGAAAGACAAACCCAGAATGGAAGCGACGATGTCGGCACTCCCTGGTCTTATGGGAAACATCGGAACGGCTCTTGGCGGTGCGCTCCTCGGCGTGTTCCTTACTATCGGCGGTTTCGTAAGCTCGACGGAGGGAATTTCCTACGAACAGCCGCAGTCCGCAATCACAATGCTGAGACTTTTGATAAGCTTCATTCCTATGGCGCTTTACGCATTGTCTTTCGTTGCGATTAAGTTCTATAAGCTCGAAGATATGCTTCCTCAGATGATGAGCGATTTGGCAGAAAAGAGAGCAAGCTATAACACCGCAACTGAAGAAGTCGGCGAATAAAAAGCGAAAATAAAACAATATCAAAACAAAAGGGACGTTGATACGTCCCTTTTTCTGTGTTTTGAAATAAACAGAATACAAAAAAGCAAATAAAACATAATTTATCAAATAACGATATTGTTTACTTTAAAAGAAAAAGCAAATTAAACCGAACTAATCAATAATGCGGTATCGCAAATAGCAATCGAATATAGGGCTAAAAAGCATAGATTTTTTGCAATACGATAAAACGTTAACTTTATCCATTGATAGTCTCGCAATTGAGTTTTTACTCAATCGATTTGCAATCTAAAGTTAAACTCACTAATAATACTTTAATACGAAATTTTATGCAAACAAAAACCGCACTCCCTAAAAAGCTAAGGAGTGCGGCAAAAATAAAGTTTTGTTTTGAATCACATTGATTATTTAACGATTTCGCCGTAGCAGTTTACCATCGGGCAAGCGGCTGCGTTGGATTCGTCTGTATCGAGGTGAACTGCGGTTGCGAACTTCGGAGAAACTCTGACTACAACGTCGTCGAAGATTACCTTTCTTCCCTCTCCGCCGCAAGCGATTTTGATGATTTCCTTATCGGAAACGCCTAATACTGCTGCGTCTTCGGGAGTCGTGTGGAGGTGACGCTTTGCAACGATAACGCCCTCTTCTATTTCAACTTCGCCGCAAGGTCCGACGAGTTTGCAGCCGGGAGTACCTGCGATGTCGCCTGATTCTCTGATAACGCCCTGTACGCCGATGTTTCTTGCATCCGTAGCCGAAAGCTCGACCTGATTTGCGTTTCTGCAAGGTCCCAAAATAGAAACGCCTGCAAGCTCGCGCTTAGGTCCTACAACGGTGATTTTCTGCTCGGAAGCGAACTGACCGGGCTGAGAAAGGTCTTTTTTCTTGGTAAGGGTTGCGCCCTGTCCGAACAAAACTTCCAAAGTTTCCTGTGTTACGTGCGCGTGGCGCGCAGAAGTTTCAACCAATACTTTCATATATATTTATCTCCTTTATGGTTTCGTGAATCGATATAGAATGCTTTTGATATAAAACGCAAAAGCTTACCTCGATATTTTACTACATTTTCATTAAATTGACAAGGGTTATTTTGTCAAAGCGAAATCGATAGCACGTTCTTTTAAGAAATTATTGCATTTCGAAAACGGCTTGCTGCCGAAAAAGCCGTTATAAGCCGACAACGGGCTTGGGTGCACGGATTCGATTACGAAATGTTTCGTCGTATCGATAAAGCGTTTTTTGCTTCGCGCGTTTCCGCCCCACAAGAAAAAAACTACGGGAGTATCCTTTTCGTTGATTTTCTTGATTACGTTGTCGGTGAACTGCTCCCAACCGCAGGTTTTGTGAGAATTGGCTTGCCCCTCTCGCACCGTAAGCACGGTGTTGAGAAGAAAAACCCCCTCTTTCGCCCATTTCGTAAGGTCGCCGCTTTCGGGGATTTCAACGCCCAAATCGTCGTGAAGCTCTTTGAAGATATTGACAAGGGACGGCGGAATTTTGACGCCCTTTGCAACCGAAAAGCAAAAGCCTTGCGCTTGACCATATTCGTGATACGGGTCTTGCCCGACGATAACGGCTTTTATATCTTTATAAGGCGTTAGCTTGAACGCGGTGAAGATTTGATCCATAGGCGGATAAACCGTGCGAGAAAAATACTCTTTTTTAAGAAATTCCCTAATTTTGAGATAGTTTTCGCTACGAAATTCGTCGTATAGGATGTCGTCCCAGTCGTTGCCGATATTAACCATTTTGTTCCTCGCTTTGTTCGTCGGAGTTTTCGTCTCGGGTTTCCTTTAAGTCGTCGATTTTATCTTTAAGCTTAGAAAGCTGTTCGCGGATACTTTCGGAAAGAGAGAAATCGTCGTTGAACGGAATGAAGAAGTTATAACGTCTGCCGCGTTCGCGCATTTTCTTTCTGACGGAAACTTTAAGCTCTTCAAGCGAGATAGCCTCTTTTCTTGCCGAGATAGCGTCGAGCTTTGCTTCGACGACCTCCTTTTTGAACTTGGCGAGCTTTGCTGTGAAGTCGATTGTCGCGAAGAAGTCGCAAAGGAAAATTCCGTAAAACAGCCCTATCAAAAGGTAAGTATAATAATGATTGAGAATGTAATGCACTACCGTGTCGAGAGTCGGGAATACGAAGAAATAAAACAGCGTTCCCAAAACCGTCCAAAGGAACGAATACAGCGGGCAGATTATGCCTTGAATGTTCCCCCAGCAAGTGCTGTAATCCCAAAGCTTAATCTTCATTCCCTTGATAAAGATTATGCCCGCAATATATTCGATAAGTGTCATAACAACGCAAAATAGCAAAATCTTTATCGCAAGGTGAACGGGAAGCGACGAGATTGCATAAAGTAGCACCGTGCCGAAGCCGTATAGCGGAAGCCACGGGCCGTGCAAAAAGCCTGGGTTTTTCCAAACCTTCGGAGGCGAGAAGAAACGTCTCCAAAATACTTCGATTACCCAACCGGTCATTGCGCCTATTGCAAATAAAATCAAAATTGCCACAAATACTTCCATAAAAGTACCTCCGAAAATATTTTAGCATAGCGTGCGGAAAAGTCAAGAAAATTATCGAGATTGAATAAAAGATAGCTCATATAATAAAGAATTATAAATAGTATTTGACTTTTTCGGCGTTTATGGTAAAATATAATTAAATAGGATAAAAACTTGTCGTTAGCTATCGAAAACTTTCGAAAGGGATCGATTTATGAAAAAAAGACGAAAAAGCATTCTAAAGGTACTATAACTAAGGGGTTATCGATATTAGATAGGAACTTAATTAACTATAAAAACTTACGGAGAACGATATGGCGGATTTTACCACCCACTACATAACTGCATATAAGTTTTTGAACGGCAAAGGCTTTTCGAAGAACTTCACGGAGGGGTTTTACTTCGGCGTGCAAGGCCCCGACATTTTTTTCTATCATACGCCGATGAAGGGCGGCAGCGACGGATATGTCGTCGGCGGAAAACTTCACAAGAAAACGCAAGAAGAGCTGTTTAAAAAAGGTCTCGACACGATTTTCGAGAGAAACGATTATTATCGCGGCTATTATTTCGGCGTTTTGCTGCACTATTACGGCGACGCGAACATTCATCCGTATGTCGGATTTACCGAAAGAGAATGCAAAAACGAGCTTTCTCATGCGGAGATTGAAAAGCGCATCGACGTAGAGATGTATAAAGAAACTTTCTCCGAAAGCATAAACGACTTTAAGGTTAAAAATTATTATAAGGTAAGCTCCGCGCTTTGCGACGAGATTGTCAACTTTTGGTCGGAGCGTGCGGAAATATTGAATCTTTCCAAAAAGTATATCAAAAAATGCATGAACAATATGGTTATGTTCAACTGCATGTTTTCAAAGTGCAACCCAAATCTTTTGAAAGTTTTGAAAAAGCTTGACGGCGAAGGACAGAGCTTGACTGGGCATTTCAAATACGGCGAATACGACACCATTCTTAATAAAGATGAACGCACATGGATTCGTCCCGACGGAGAAGTTACGCTATCCGTTCCGACGATGTGCGAAACCGCCGTTAAAGAGTTTGAAAAAAAGTATAACGAAATAAAGAGCGGCGATGCGGTGTTTACCGACGTTCGCACCTTTGAATACGGATTGTAATAAAGGAGGAACCAATGAGAAATTTCGAATATGCAAACCGCACGAAGATAGTATTCGGCAAGAATTGCGAAAACGAGCTTTTGTTCGAGCTTAGAAAATACGGAGACAGAGTTTTATATGTCTACGGCGGTTCGACGATAAAAAAGAGCGGCTTATACGAAACGATAGCAATGCAGCTTCGCGAGGCGAACAAATCCGTTTGCGAGCTTGGCGGCGTTCAGCCTAACCCCAGACTCTCGCTTGTAAGACGTGGTATCGAGATCGCCAAGAGAAACAAAGTCGAGCTTATTTTGGCTGTGGGCGGCGGATCTGTTATCGATACGGCGAAAGCTATCGCGATAGGCGCCGTCAACGACGGCGACGTTTGGAATTACTACGAGAACGGAATAGTTCCTCACCGCGCGATTCCCATCGGCGTTGTTTTGACAAATGCCGCGTCGGGAAGCGAAGGCTCCGATAGTTCGGTCATTACGAATGAAGAAATCGGAATCAAAAAAGGACTCAATGCATCGTGTATCGTTCCGAAGTTTGCGTTTATGAACCCAGAAAGGACGTTTACTCTTTCGAAATATCAGACCGCTTGCGGCTGCGTGGATATTTTGTCTCACCTTTTCGAGAGATACTTTACTCCCGACGAGAATAACGATTTGACAACCAATCTTTTGATTGCGGGAATGAAGACTCTTGTCAAGAACGCACCGATAGCGTACCAAAGCCCCAAAGACTATAACGCAAGAGCGGAAATTATGTATACGGGAACGCTTGCGCACAATGGTTCGCTCTCCGTCGGAAGACGCGGAGATTGGGCAAGCCACAAAATCGAACACGCACTTTCCGCAACAAACGATATTGCGCACGGCGAGGGTCTTGCAATAGTCATACCTGCGTGGATGAAGTACGTTTATGAGGTTCGTCCGTCGGCGTTTGCTCTTCTTGCAACGGAGGTCTTCGGCATAGAAAAAGGCGAAAAGAGCGACGAACAGCTTACGTATGAGTTCATTACGGCTCTTGAAGAGTTCTATAAAAAGCTCGGTATGAGAACAAAACTTTCAGAAGTAGGTTTTGCCGAAAGCGACATTACTAAACTTGCGGAAAACGCGATGTTTAAGTTTGATACTATAGGCGGATTTATGCGCCTTAACAGAAACGACGTCGAAAATATTCTTCGCCTTGCGTTCTGATAAAAACATCTCGGATTTATTAAAAAATCCTTTTGAAAGGAATAGATAATTCTTATTAAAAAAATGACAGTTTTTGCTTAAACCGTCATTTTTTTAATTATATTTCAGTAGAGTTTTTGTATTCCATCGGAGTCATTCCGACGATGTCTTTGAACGCGTTTTGGAACGCGCTTTGCGACGAAAAGTTGAGAGTGTTTGCTATTTCTACAAGCGAATATTCCGAGAATTTAAGAAGATATTTCGAATAACGTATACGGCATCTTTTTATGAAGCTCGGAATGGTCATATTATATTCTTTCGAGAATTGCGCGGAAACGTATGTCGGAGACGATCCTATTGCCTCGGCAATGTCTTCAAGGGTGATTTTGTTGAAGAGATTTTCGTAGATAAAGCTTATGCATTTTCTTACGATATAGTTGTTTGTATTGAACTCGATGAATTCTCTGACCTTTGTTGCAAAAACAAGAGGGATATTTGCAGACATGCTATATAGCTCTTCGACGGTTTGGACGTTTTCCGTTTTGAGGTAATATACGTCCGAAAGGTCGTATGCAATAATGGGCGGAAGACCTCCGCTCATTGCGGCTCGCGAACAAATAGTTATCAAGACCTCGACGCAGTTTTGAATTTGCCTAAGCGTCCCGGTGGCAATTTGCGAGGCTGTAGGAGCAAGATCGGCAAATTGACCTATCGTAGACAATTCTTCCGTTATGCCGTTTGCGACAAGGAACTTCAGCTTTTCTTCGAAGCGATAAGAACGTTCTCGTTGCGAAAAACCGACTGTGTTACGGTTGCTTGACGTCGGGAGTGTTTTCATATTTACGGTATTTGATAAATTGAGCGAGAAGTTGTCGTTGAGATTGGGGTAAATATGATTTATCGCTTCGTAGGTGGAAATTGCGAGGCTTAAGATAGAATAGAATTTGAAAGACGGAAGAGAAGATGTATATATATCGAGATCTCTGTATACCGTTGACGGTAATCCGAATTCGTTCAAAATATTTTGCGTGGTGTGATTGTTTTTCGGGACGGATAGGCACGGACCTATATATATCGTATACGGAGTATTTTCGACGTGGACTTTGGCAAGTGTTACTTCGGAAGAGCTGTTCAATGCAAAAAGCCCCTTGTCTTTCATTTTTTCTATGAGTTGAGCTTTTAAGTCGAAAGGGTCGCCGTTAGCCGCAAAAGAATTTATCAAAACGTCGTTTTCGTATAACGTAAAGTCCAAATTCAAAAAGCCCGATAAATGCGACAGATAGTTTGTCATAAGTTCTAAATTCATAAACACCTCCTTTCGCGGTTAAAGGACGTTTGCGTTACGATATTCCGTCGGTGTTATGCCCATAACGGACTTAAATGCGTTCTGGAAGGCGCTTTGCGACGAAAAGTTGAGAGAGTTTGCTATCTCAACCAAAGAATGCTCCGTAAACCTAAGAAGATATTCGGAGTAATATATGCGGCACGTTTTGATAAAAAGAGGGATCGACATATTGAGCTCTTTCGAAAACTGCGAAGAAAGGTATGTCGGAGAAACGTTGAGCGTTTTCGCAATGGATTCGAGAGAGATTTTGTTTGAAAGGTTATCGTATATATATCGTATGCACTTTGTTACGGTGAGATTGTTGGACTTAAAGCCGATAAACTCTCTGACTTTTGTTGCATAAAGAGTCGGAATTTTTGCTGCGATTGCGTAAAGCTCGTCGAAAGTCGTTGCGTTTTCTATTTTCAAATAATATATATCCGAAAGATCGTATGCTATAATCGGCGGGACTCCTGCTCGCATTGCCGCTCTCGTGCAATGAACGACCAAGTTTTCGACGGTATTTTGAAGTTGTCTCAAGGTACTTGTCGCGATTTTTCCCATAGTTGCGGACATATCCGAAAAGTCTCCGAGTCTTTCAAGCTCTTCGACGTGTCCGTGCTCCACGAGAAAGTTAAGTCTTTCTTCGAATGCCCAAGAGCGTTTTCTGTTAGACGCGCTAAGAGTCTGTTCTTTTGCGATTTGGCGTTTTATCTTTTCGGGAGTTGCATTTTCGCTGTATACGTCTCGTAAGTCGGGGATCTCTTGATTTATCGCTTCGTATGTCGATACAACGATTGATAAAAACGTAAAAAAGTATTGAGTTGAAAGATTAGATAAATACATATCGAACTCGCTGTACTCGTTTGACGGAATTTCCATAATGCTCATAATGTTTTGCGTCGTGCGGTCTGTTTTTTCCTCAGACAAGCACGGTCCGATATAAACCACGTATTCCGTATCGACAACCGGAATCTTTGCAAACTCGAGCTCACCGATTTGCGAAATATAAAACTCTTTGTCCGACGTATTGTTATAAAGGTTTTTTTGTACGTCGAAAGGGTCGCCTATCGTTGTGAAAGTATCGATTAAGGTGTCCTTTTCGTATAAAGAAAAGCTCAATCTAAAAATATTAGAAAGGTGCGAAAGATGGCTTTTTAGGACATCTAATTTCATAATGGCATTCTCCTCGCTCATTCATTTTTCGTTTTCTCTTTCTTTTGGGTCGCCGAAACTGCTTTATGATAGAATCGCACAAAAATATCGGCGGATATCTTTATTATATAAGCTATTTTCGAAAAAATCAATAATTTATATCAAGAATTTGTAATATTTAGTGGGGTTTTTGTAATACAAATTAAGAAAACGGGTGTAATATGATAACATTACAAATATTGCATAACAATGCAAAAGGAGAAAAAATATGGGCAAAAAGGTTAAAAATCCCAACAAAGTGGGATTTAGAGAAATTTTTGGCGTAACCGCAATGGCAGTATTGGGCTCCCTCGTAGCAATGATAATGCAGACGGGCTTCATGACCTATTTGACGGACTATGCCGGCCTTGGCGCATACGGTGCTATCGTAGGAACGACTGTACTTTTTGCGGCAAGAATAATCGACGCGGTGGACGACCCTATGCAGGCGTTCATTATGGATAAGGCGAAACCTACAAAGATCGGTAAATATAAACCTTTCTTGTTGATCTCTCTTATTTTGATGGCTCTCGGCATTTCTTGTCTTTACTTCATTCCTTCGGCTATCGCTCAGATGCCTGTTCTCGTAACGATTTGGGTAATCTTCTTCTATCTCGTTTATGATATCGGTTCTTCGTTCCACAACGCAAACTTGCTTTACAGAACGATGACGGACGACGTAGGCGAAAGATCCAAGCTCGTTACTTTCCCCAGAATCATGACCATGATTCTTTCCATGATGGGAACCTCTCTTACGGCAATTATCGTTAAGGTAGACGAAAGCGTAAACAACTTGCACGACTCTTACGGTATTGTTGTTACGGTCATGATGGTCGCAGGTCTTGTTATTTCTCTCATCGGCTGGTCGATGATCAAAGAAAAACACGCTGTCGAACCCGAAAACGAAGAAGAAGTAAAGATCAAAGACTTCTTTGTTCTTTTCAAAGAAAACAAAGCAATGACGGTCAACCTCGTTGCAAGCTTGTTCTCCGGATTTATCTGGACGTTCCTTTTCGCAACAAGCTCCTATTACATCAAATGGGCATTCTGCTGCGATTTTGAAACGGGCGTAGTTGACTATACATACTTTGGAACGCTTTCTCTTATTGCAGGAATGATGATGATTATGCCTCTTCTTTTGGCTACCGTCATATCTGTTCCCGTCATGAAGAAAGTCGGCGATCCTGCGAAGATGCAGAGAGTTATTCACCTCTTCGAAGCAGGCTCCGGAATATTCCTCTTCGTTATGCAGATTTTGGGTCTTTTGGAAAAGGTTCCTTTCCTCTTCTTTGTATCGATGTTCATTTCCGCATTTGCGATCGGAATGGGCTTCGTCCCCGGCAATGCAATGGGTATGGAAGTTATGGACTATCAGATCTGGAAGAACGGCAAGGATCGTTCCGCTTTGACTCAGGCAGGCGGCAAGTTCCTCGAAAAAGCACAGAGCGCTATCTCTTCCGCAGTCGTAGGCGTTGTTCTTATCGCTATCGGTTACGAAGTAGACTCTGCAACGGGCGATTATGTCGGCGAGCTTTCTAAGCTTCCTTCGATGCTTACATGGTTCATCGTAATCATGGGTCTTGTTCCTGGAATCCTCGGAACGCTCACATATTTCGTTTATAAGAAATATCCTATCACCCCCGAAATCCGCGCGCAGATGTACGCTGATATGGAGGCAAAAAAGGCTGCCGCTAACGAGCAGTAATTAAAAAGGTAATATTTTACCGCAAAATAGCTAATCACACACGATTTGTGTCATAATTAACCCTTGAAGAACAGCACCCGAAAAACGGGAGTTGTTCTTTTTTCGTGAAGCTATTTGATGAAAATCAGAGAAAGGTAGAATACAAGAAGATATAAAATTGCTTGCAAGGGTTTGGAAATTCGCGGTTTTACCATATAATGACAATCCCTCAGTCTGCATACGCAGACAGCTCCCTTGCTAAAGGAGCCTTTGGTTTTGCGGCAAAACCTTCTTGAATTACTTCTTAATCGTTCGAAAACGAAAATAATACTTGCAAAAATCGCAGAAAGCGTATGTAGATAAAACGCTTTCGTTATTCTTTGATTTACGAATAATTATACAATATATGTGAAAATATCGTAAAATGAACAGCTTGCCTTAATCGTCGTTGACAAGGGGTTTTGTTTTTGATAAGATAAAAGAAATTATGAATGCGGCTTGAATTTTGCAGCTGCTTTGGAGGACTTAATGAAAAAATCGATGTTTGCATCTATCGAAAACTTCCGCGATATGGGCGGAACGCCTATGGCGGACGGCAGAAAGATAAAAAAAGGAATGTTTTTCCGTTGCGGCGCGCTCGATAAGGTGAGTGAAGAAGATAAGGCCGCGATAAACGCTCTCAACATCGGAACGGTGTTTGACTATAGAGATGCGAGAGAAATCTCTCACGCGCCCGATTTTGAGGGCAATTTCAAATACGTTAATATCCCGGCACTTAGAACAATGGCTGCGGAAGTTGCAGATATGGATAAGCAAAGCGAAGGCTCGACGGGTTTGACTGAAGAAGAAGCGGAGAGCATAAAGAGCCAATTTATGCAGTCTTACGTCGAAATGCCTATGGCAAACGAGGCTTATAGGCAAACGCTTCTTGCGCTTAACGAGCATAAGCCCATTTTATATCATTGCGCAAGCGGAAAAGATAGAACGGGAGTCGGCGGAATGCTAATTACGCTTGCTTTGGGTGGAACGAAAGAACAAGCTATGAAAGATTATCTCGATTCCAACGAGTATAGAAAAGAGGACAATCAAAAGGTTTTCGATTATGTCAACGAGCTTGCTAAAAAGACCAAAGCAACGCCCGAAAGATTGAAGCTTGGCACGGAGCTTATGCACTATATGATGCTCACAAACGAAAGATTCTTGAACGCTTCGTTTAACTCTATTTTCTCTAAATACGAGACTTTCGACGACTATCTTTTGGGTGAATACGGAATAACGAAAGAGATGACGGACGACTGGAAGGCGTTCTATCTCGAATAAAAAGCATAAACGGCTTGACAACAAGCCGTTTTCTTAATAAAGGACAGCACTTTCTATGGATACCGACAAGAAACAACAACGCAAAACCGCGGTAAAGAAAAATTGGTGGCGCGGTGCGATAATACTACTTCTCTCGCTACTTTTGGTTTTTCTTTATTTAGCTCGAAGCAACAAGGAACTTTGCGAAGTATTCTTTGCAAAAACGATAGGCAGAGGGTATATTTATCTAATAAGTCGAATAACCAATCTTCTCCCCTTTTCGTTGACGGAATGGGTGTATATCGCGGCGGTTATTTTGCTCGTTTTTCTGTTTGTTCGGTTTATCTTTTTTCTTGTCAAGAAAAAGTACGGAAGATTTTTCAAAAGCCTTTTTAATATCGCGTCGATAATTTTGGGCGTACTTGTCCTTTTCAATGCTACGTTCACTTGCTCGTATAGCAGAAAATCCGTTATGACGGCGTTCGAGCTTCCCGAAGTTACCATGACGACCGAAGAATGCGCCGACGCAAGTATTTATTACGCAACATTAAGTAACGAGCTTGCCGCAAAGCTTGACTTTGACGAAAACGGCGATGTCGTTTGCCCGTATACGTTCGACGAGCTTGTTTCGCTTATCAACGAAGAATATCATAGGTTCGACGGCGAATACTTCTCTTCTTTCGAACTAAGGGCAAAACCCGTATTTTTCAGCAAGTTTATGAGCTATTCGGGGATTACGGGGCAGTTTCAGGTCGTGTTAGGAGAATGCAACGTTTCGACAGATATTCCGACCTATCAAGTGCCCGAAACGATAGCGCACGAGATAGCGCACGGCAAAGGGGTTTCGCGCGAAGACGAAGCGAATTATTCGGCATATTATCTTCTTTTGACCTCCGACAACGACTATCTCAAATATTGCGGACTTTTATATGCGTCGAACAAAATGCTGTATGAGTCGTATGATTCAAATAATCCCGCTGATTATTATAGGGCGAGAGAATATTTCGAAGAGCATGCTTTGACTCAATATCAAAACGCAAGCGCGCATTGGGCGTCATACGACACGATTTGGGATAAAATCACCGACTGGTGGAATGACAGATACCTTAAAAGCTCCGGGCAAAGCGAAGGGGTTAAAAGTTATTCCATGACGGGACGATTCTTGCTTCAAATATACGAAATGCAAACAAGCGAAGATTAAGCTTGAAAAATCGAAAACATATTTATAAAAGTGAAGAGTTGTCGCAACGAACGAAAAGACAGCATTCAGACTTTATTTGCCTACTAAAAACAAGCGACCTTTGAAGAAAAGGTCGCTTGTTGTATGATAAAATAAGTGATTTGTTGTTTAGCAATACCGATTTATTTGCGATAGAGCGGGAATGATTAAGTCATAAAACGCGTTTATTATATACAATATTGCTGTTTATTTAGCGGTAAATGATATTGACGTCGTCAAAAACCATTCCCTCGGGCGGTTCTTTTTCCGTGACGACATAATCAAAAACGTCAAGCGGCATACCTCTATACGCGCCCTCGCCGAAAAACTTTTCGCTGTCAACAAGAAGCATTTTCTTATTGCTTTTGGAAACCGCTTTCTTTTTCACTTCCCCTACGTCAACCGTGCGCTCGTAAGTATATCCGTTTTCTATTGCCGCGCACGAGCATATGCATAAATCGAAGCAGAAATCGTCGAGTTGCGAAAGGGTAAGGCTCCCGATAACGGAGCTTGTATGCTCTTCGACCTTGCCGCCCAAAAGGATTACGTTGACGTTTCCGAGCCTCGAAACGCTTTCTGCGGAGAGTATTCCGTTCGTAACGACGGTTTTTAAGGATAAGCTCATCTTTTCGAGAAGATATAGGCATGTTGTGGAGCTATCGACGAAAACGGTATTAAACTGCGGCAAAACGCTTGCGGCGATTCTTGCGACTTCGCGTTTTCCGCTTTCGTTTTTTTTGCGACGAAGCAAGTGGGAAATTTCCCCCGAACGCTCATCGATATATGCTCCGCCGTGAACCCTTTCGATAAGTCCCATGGCTTGCATTTTCTTTAAGTCTCGCCTTACGGTAGCTTCTGACGTATATAAAAGCTCCGCTAAAGTTTCCACCTTTGCGCTTTTATTGTCTTTCAAATATCTCATTATCTCGTCGAAACGTTCGTTTTCCATAAAAAAGCTCCGTTTGTGATTGATTTTGATTATATTATAGCGCATATTTGCTCATTTTTCAACTTTTCGAGCAAATATAGACAAATCAAAATATGTGTGGTATACTGTTTTTGAAAAAATAAATACCGACTTTCGTCGCAATAACAAATAGCGAATTCGAAACGAGGAATCAAAAAGGAGATTTAATATGAAAAACATTCTCGAAGCACCTTTTGTCGTTGAAATGGAAAGAACAACCGCCAATATGTATCGCCTCGGCTGGGACGAAAGAAACGGCGGAAACATAAGCTATATGCTCAACGAAAACGAAGTAGCCGAGTATCTCGACCTTAACAACGTTTTGAGAACAATCCCTACGAATTTTGACGCAAAAGAGCTTGCAGGCAAGATTTTCATTGTTACGGGCACGGGTAAATACTTCAAAAACGTCGAAGTCGATCCCGAAACCAACCTCGGTATAGTCAGAATTTCCGCAGACGGACAGTCGGCAGAGCTTCTTTGGGGATATAAAGACGGCGGACGCTTTACTTCCGAATTCCCCGCTCATATGATGAGCCACATCGAACGTTTGAGAGTCGATCCCGAAAACCGCGTAATCATGCACACGCATCCGACTTATACGATCGCAATGAACGCGGTTTGCGAGCTTGACGAAAAAGATTTCACTCACAAGCTTTGGCAATCTAACACCGAAGCTATCGTAGTATTCCCCGACGGCGTAGGTATTCTTCCTTGCATGGTCTGCGGAACAAACGAAATCGGTATGGCTACCGCGGAAAAAATGAAAAACTTCCGCCTTGTCGTTTGGACAAACCACGGAATTTACGGTTCTGGACGCGATATGGACGAAGCTTTCGGTCTTATCGAAACCGTCGAAAAGACCGCACAGCTTTATATGTTGACGTTGGGACATGTTAAAAACGTCATTCCCGACGAAATCTTGAACGGCTTGGCAAAACGTTTCGACATCACGCCTCTTGAGGGAGTTTTGACAAAATAATCATAAATACTTTGAATATATAAAGATAAAATATTAAGAACGGAGCAAAATAATCTGCTCCGTTTTTGATTTTGCGTTTGATTTTAACTCTTGTTATTCTGTGAATTCGCGGCGATTTAATTTACAAAACGTCTTTCGTGTGATATTATATAAAAGTATATTGCGGTTTTTTCGATGTCGTTCAAGAAAAGCGCAGCAAAAGCCGACGGCTTTTTAACGAAAAGTCGAAGCTTTTTGTCGATAACAATAAAAACATTTTATCATAAGGTGATATATATGAAAGAAATCAAATCTGCACAGTTGAAGGAAATGTACCTCAAGTTCTTCGAAAGCAAAGGACACGCCGTTATAGCGTCCGCTTCGCTTATTCCCGAGAACGATTCTTCGGTTTTGTTTACTCCCGCGGGAATGCATCCGCTTATCCCCTATCTTTTGGGAGAAAAACATCCCGCAGGAACTCGTCTTACCGACGTTCAGAAGTGCGTTAGAACGGGTGATATCGAGGATGTAGGAGACGATACGCACTGCACGTTCTTCGAAATGCTCGGCAACTGGTCTCTCGGAGATTATTTCAAAAAAGAGGCGATTACGTGGTCGTACGAATTCCTTACAAGCCCCGAATATCTTGCTATCCCCAAGGAAAAGCTTGCCGTAACGGTATTTGCAGGGGACGAAGACTGCCCGAGAGATACGGAGTCTGCCGAGATTTGGAAAGAATGCGGAATTCCCGAAGACAGAATTTTCTATTTGCCCAAAAAAGACAACTGGTGGATTGCGGGAAACGTTGGTCCTTGCGGACCCGATACGGAGATTTTCATCGATACGGGTAAGCCTGCTTGCTCTCCCGATTGCAATCCGTCTTGCCACTGCGGAAAATACATCGAAATTTGGAACAACGTATTTATGAGCTACTATAAAGGTGCGGACGGAAAATATACGCAGCTTGAACAGAAGAACGTAGATACGGGTATGGGCGTTGAAAGAACGGTTGCGACGCTTAACGGACGTAACACCGTTTATGAGACAGACCTATTCGAAGAGGGAAAGAAAATCCTCGAAGAAAAGACGGGCAAATCTTACGAAGAAAATAAGAAAGCGTTCAGAATTATTCTCGACCATATAAGAACGGCGACCTTCTTGCTCGGAGATCGCAAGGGAATCGTTCCGTCGAACGTCGATCAGGGATATATTTTGAGAAGACTGTTAAGACGTGCTATCCGTTTCGGAATGAGCTTAGAGCTCAAAGAGGGCGGACTTTCCGAGCTTGCGGCTTCGTATATCGAGCAGTATAAGGGCTTCTATCCCGAGCTTTCCGAGAACAAAGCTAAGATTTTGGAGGAAATCGACAAGGAAGAAGAGAAGTTTGCAAAGACCTTGCAGCAAGGACTTAAAGAGTTCGAAAAGGTTGCCGTTCACATTCAAGGCACCGTTATCCCCGGAAAGACTGCGTTCAGATTGTATGACACATACGGTTTCCCCGTAGAAATGACGATAGAGCTTGCTACCGAGCGCGGAATGACCGTTGACCTAGACGGATATAAGGTTGCTCAGGAAGAGCATCAAAAGAAGAGCCAAGCGGGAAGCGAACAACGTTTCAAGGGCGGACTTATCGACGCGTCCGAGACCGTTGCGCAGCTTCATACCGCAACGCACCTTATGCATGCGGCTCTCAAAAAGGTTCTCGGAAGAAACGACGTCAACCAGAGAGGTTCCAACATCACTGCGGAAAGATTGCGTTTTGACTTCTCGTTCGACCGTCCGATGACGAAAGAAGAGATCGCCGACGTTGAAAAGCTCGTTAACGAGGCAATAGCCGCAAACGTTCCCGTCGTATGCGAAGAAATGACAGTCAAGGAAGCAAAGGATAAAGGTGCTGTCGGACTTTTCGAATCGAAATACGGCGATGTCGTCAAGGTTTATACCATGGGTAGTTATTCTTGCGAAATCTGCGGAGGTCCTCATGCTAAAAACACGGGAGACTTGGGCCGCTTCAAGATTATGAAAGAACAGTCTTCGTCTGCGGGAGTTAGACGTATCAAGGCGGTTTTGGAGCCTAAGCAATAAGTTATGGCAAAATAGTCTATAAATTTATTGAAAATTTGAATATAATCAAAAAAAGAAAAACCACTTTATCGTAATTCGATAAGGTGGTTTATTTGTTTTTGGGTGTTTATAATTAGCGGAAACTCAGATATTTTTCAAATAATCGATTTCTCTTTCGGTGAGACGTCTGTATTGACCTCTGTCAAGGCTTCCTATTCTAAGCTCGCCGACCTTGATTCTTTTCAAGAACTGAACCTCGTGTCCGACAGCTTCGAACATTCTTCTTACTTCGCGGTTCTTTCCTTCCGTAATCGTGATTTCGAATTTCGACGATTGCTTTGTCAGCTCAATGGGTTTAAGGGCCTTTGCCTTGACGAGAACTCTCGGCTCGATTTCGACTCCCGTACGCAATCTATTGAGAGCGTCTGCCGAAAGAGAGCCTTCGACCTTAACGAGATATGTCTTCGGGACTTCGTTACGGGGGTGTGTAAGTCTTTCGGTAAGCTCGCCGTCGTTTGTTATGATAAGAAGCCCCTCGGTGTCGTAATCGAGTCTGCCGACGGGATATAATCTACCCTTATCTTTCGGCATAAAATCCATAACGGTTTTTCTGCCTTTATCGTCCGAAACGGTGCAAACGCAGCCCTTGGGCTTGTTTAACATATAATATTGCAACGTTTGCGTATGGTGAATAAGCTTTCCGTCTACTACGACGGAGTCCTTTCCCTCGTTTATCTCTTCGCCAAGCGTAGCTCTTTTGCCGTTCACGAAAACTTTTCCGCTTTCGATAAGTTTGTCCGCGCTTCTTCTGCTGCAAACGCCGCATTCGGCGAGGTATTTGTTAACTCTCATAATGCTTTCCTTTTAAGAAAAAATCAATTCGTCCTTTCCGACACTCTCAATAGTATAGATTTTTTGCGAAAAAAGCAAGTCATTTTGGCGGAAAACGTTTATTTGACCGACTTGTTCTCCTTTTTTTACGGGGAAGTCCAATTGCGACGGCAAAACGTTTTCGATATGGATAAGATCCTCCTCTCCTTTTTTGATTGGAATAACTACGTCCGTTTTTGTCGCGACAAAGCAAGAAAGCCTCGGAATTCCGTTTATCGGCAAGCAGTCTGTTTCCGTGGAAGTCCTTATTGTGATGAAATTATAATTCGAGAACGCGTCGTTTATGAGCTTTTTCGACGTTTCGTACATGGTATTGCAATTGAGAACTATGCAAATTACGGTATTGCCGTTTCTTGTCGCACTCGAAACGAGACATCTGCCCGCGGCTTTGGTATATCCCGTCTTGATTCCGTCCGCGCCGTCGAATTCGAAAAGCATTTTGTTTTTGTTTTTATATACCCCTCTTTCTCCTTTATATGTTTTTGTCGAAACGATCTCTCGGAAAAGAGTATTTTCCATCGCATAAGCGGAAATAATCGCAAGGTCTTTCGCCGTGGTGTAGTGATTGTCGTCGTGAAGCCCGTGAGGGTTGGCAAAGTGAGTGTTTATCGCTCCGATTTCCGTTGCTTTTTCGTTCATGAGTTTAACGAAATTATCGACGCTTCCCGACGTTATTACCGAAAGTGCCACTGCCGCGTCGTTTCCCGAGCGAAGCATAAGACAATACAAAAGCTCGCGAACGGAAACAGCCTCGCCCGCTTTTAAGTATACGCTCGAACCCTCTATCCCGACTGCACTTTTAGAGACTGCGAATTTTTCGTCGAGGTCCTCTATGTTTTCGATAGCGGTTATAGCGGTCATTATTTTCGTTGTGGACGCCATCGGCATTTTTACGTCGCTTAAACTTTCGTCGAGTATTGTTTTCGTTCGAAGATCTATAACGGCGTAAGAGCTTGCTTTCGCATAGGCTTTTTGCGGCATAACAAAAACTATGCTTAATAAAAACAAGATTGCCGCCAATAGAAGCGACAGCTGTTTTTTATTGCTTTTCATTCTTATTAAGCTTCATAATATATTCTGAAGCCGCTTTAAGGAGCTTGTCGAGCGCGCCGCACGATTCGTCGATGGTTATTGTGGAAACGCTTCCGCTTTTCTCGACGAGAAAACCTATCGGCGTAAGCTGAACGAAGCCGCCGCTTCCCGCGCTTAGAGGATAGCTTTCTTTGCTATAGGCTTCCACCGCGTTTTCGCCTGCGGAATACTCTCCGCCTCCCGCGATATATGCTATCGTTACTTTCGATACGGGGATAACGGTGCTTTCGCCCGTTCCAGATAAAGGTTGCCCGATGACGGTATTTACTTCCGCAATGCTTTTTAGAGACCTCATTGCTTCTTCTACTACCGAAGCTATTTTGTTTGTTTTGAAGTTATCCACTTGTTTTCTCCTTTATATATTTTGTCCTTTCATAAATATTGAATAACGCCAATATGATTAGTTCGTATATGAGAATGCGAGCGTTTGCAGATAGTGACAACTGCGGCATAGACGACGTGTCTACGGCTGCGGTTTTAATAAGCATGGTTTCCTTATGCGATTTTCTTATATGCGAAAACAGCGAGTCGATTGCGATGTGATAAAAAGCTCCGAAAATAGCGGCTGAGGCTACGTTCTCGAACGGGGATATAAGTTTTGCGGAGATTTTTTCTATAAAGACAAGCTTTGAAAAAAGCGCCAACGTCTTTTTATGTTGAGCGTTCTTTTGTCGGTTTTTGTCTAAGTCCCCCTCGAATTTTATCGGGACGATAAGCTTTATCGAAAAACGATAGGTGCGAGTTTCTTGACTTAGCAAAATATCTACAGAAAACCATATCGGAGCAAGAAGAAAAACCGTGACGGAAAGGAAAATTATCATAAGCCGCATGACCTTATTTTGTGCCGAACGCAAAATAAATACTCGTCAGCTGCAAATATTTATTGCGAAAAGCGACGGTTTTTATTTTGGTGATAGTACAATAATTTAAGTTTTTTGAAATATTTTTTATAAGAGTGTTGACGGTAGGGTAGTTATGTGATAAAATATACAAAGAATCGTTGAATTTCTAACTTTTTATCGAGGAATAAATGAGAAACGTTTTATTGGTGTCCGATATAGGCTCTGCCTTAGATTATTATAACAAGCTGGGACGGTTTTCCGACTACGGCTTTGTTATTTTGGGGCAGGCGAAAACCCGAAGCGAGCTTAATGATTACGCCGATAAAAACTATATAGATTTGTGCATTGTCGAAGACGGTTTTTCGGGAATGGAATACGAAGCGATAGATTCCGTCATAAGAAACAGCAATTCAGAAGCCGAGATAATCGTCGTTACGACGAGCGATTCGCCGCTAAGAGAGAAAAAAGCTCTGTCGCTCGGAGCGTTTGCGTATCTTCATAGGCCCCTAGCTATGGCGACATTCGGCATGATATTGGAATCGGCGTCCAAAAGGCTTGCGAGAACGCAAAGGCTTGTATCGTCGCTTGGCGAAAACGGCGGCGGAAATAAATATCAAACCGCGCTGAAAAGCGTTTTGCTGAACGGTATATTGGTTACCCCCGAGCAAGTAATCGGGAGTGAGAAACTGCTTGTCGATGCGGGTATTGTTCTTGACGGCGAGGCGTTTTGTATGCTTCTTGCTAAAACGGAAAGTCCGACGAAGGCAAAGGAAGAAATATCTGCGTATTTTTCCGACAAGTGTTATGAAGAGTGTTTTGTGAGAGGTAATCTTGCGGTTGCGATTCTTTCGTCAGACGACGGAAAAATAGAAGACATCGTGCAAGAGGGGGCGAAAAAGCTTTCTGCGACAATCGACGGAGAAATAGTGTTCTCCAAAAAATATTCGAGACTTCTCGATTCGGCGATTGCATATTCGTCGCTGCTTGCTAAGTTCGCCGTCAAGTCTTCGGAAGAGAACTATGCAGAAATAAGAACGGAGAAAGTCAAGGCGCTTTCGGATGGCATTATAGAAGAGATAAAATCGGGCGCGGACAACTTGTCCGAGAAGCTTTCGACGGCGCTGTCGGTTAGATACGGAGGTATGACGCCCGAAGAAATATCCTCCGCAATGATAAGAATTTTGGCGTACTGCGACGAAGCCGCGCAAAAAACCCCTAACGCTAAAGAGAGGTTCTATTCTCGCGCCGCAACGGTGCTTTGTTCGCAAGAAATGGTCAAAAACGCTGTAGAGTTTTCTCTTGAAACGGCAAAAGCCGTAACGAGAGCAAACGTATCGACTTCTGCGCAAATCGCGAGTAGGTGCTACGAAATGATTTCGGCTGAGTATTTCGACAAGGAGCTTTCTGTCAAGGCCGCCGCGGAAAAGCTCGACATAAGCCAGAACTATCTTTCTACCCTTATGAAAAAGTATTACGGCGACACGTTTGTCAATTTGCTGACCAACGTGCGTATGGAAAGGGCAAAGCAGCTTTTGATATATTCGAGAAAGAAAGTTTCCGAAATTTGCGATGAGGTGGGCTTTTCGGATTCGCACTATTTTTCTTACAGCTTCAGGAAGTTTTACGGCATAAGTCCGCTTGAAATGAGAGAAAAGGGAGGGAATAACGACTGATGCTCGACGTTATCAACCTCGAAAAAGGACTTCCCGCGGTTTTTGAGGCGATAGATACTCTCGACGTTGAAATCGTTCTTGCAAAAGAAAGAAAAGAGGATTGCTCTTTAATTATTCACGGTTACGGGAAAAGAACGCAAGGCGGCGGAAAAATCAGAGAGGCTTCGAGGAAAAGGCTGAAAGAACTTGAAAGCCAAGGCAAAATCAAGAAAGTCATATACGGCGAAGATATGAGTATGTTCGACGAAACCGTTATGAGAATGCGGTACGCTCACCAAGAGCTCGAGGGGTATGTCGGCAAAAGAAACCTCGGCGTTACGCTTGTTATATATTAAGTATACGTTGGCAGATTGTGATTGAGTTAAAAAGCGGCGTGGTATTTATTCTGAGAAGTGTTTGATTGTCCGTTGTGGTTTTACTTAATAAGAACTTTAACCAAATAAAATCGACAATAAACTAAGCGTTATGCGTTTTAGTTTTTTAGTTAAATTGTGTTGAGGGTATTTCCCGAAACGCATTTTTTTGTGCAAAAAGGGAAGCGGGGAGGAAAAACTTCTTTTTCGAGTAGGTTAAAACGGAATTTAAGGAACGCACATTTGGGTTTTTGCTTGACAAGAGCTGAATCGGGCGGATATAATACATAAGTGACACTTCAAGATTTAAAGTGGCAAAATATGAAAATCATTATAAAAGAGGTATAAAAAATGAAGCAGACTTATCAACCCAAGAAAAGACAGAGAAGCAAAGTTCACGGATTCAGAGAGAGAATGAAAACGACGAGCGGAAGAAAGGTTTTGAAACGCCGTCGCGCTAAAGGCCGTCATCAGCTTACCGTCTGATGCAGAAAAGATATAGGCTGAGAAAAGGTTTTCAGTTTAATTATATCTACCGCAGGGGAAAGTCTCTTGCGGGAAAGGAAATGGTCTTATATTACGTCAAAAACAGAAGCAACAAGCTTTTGATCGGCGTGTCCGTAAGCAAAAAAATCGGCAAAAGCACCGTGAGGAACAGAATCAAACGCATTTTCAAAGAAAGCGCGAGAAGTCTTTTGCCTGAGATGAGAAGCGATTATAATTACGTTTTGCTTGCAAGGAGCGGCGCTGTTGACGCAGAGTATGCGGAAGTAAGAAAGACCTTGGAATGCTTGCTTAAAAAAGCAGGATGCCTTAAGACAAGTGAAATATCTGTTGATACCGATAATAAAACTATATAAAAGGTTTTTCTCCGACGAGCTCAATACGGGATGCAGATTCGTGCCGACGTGTTCGGTCTACGCCATGCAGGCGATCGAAGAATGGGGCGGAATCGTCGGAGGTTTTATGTCGCTTGTGAGGCTATTGAGGTGTAATCCATTGTCGCGCGGAGGCTATAACCCCGTTAAAAGATGCAGATACAAGCATCGTTACACCTTATAATTTTAGGAGAAATCATGTTAATAAATCTTTTGCAAGGATATGACCTTCCTTCGCTTTATCCGGTTCTCGGACCGTTACTCGACTGGCTCGTTAAAGGAGTCGGAAGTATCGGTTGGGGTGTCGTATTGTTTACGATAATAATTAAAACCGTACTTCTTCCACTCGATTACTGGCAGAGAGCGGGAATGAAGAAAAACAGCCTTAAAATGGAAAAGATGCGCCCGCAGCTCGAAAAGCTTCAGAAGCAATATGCGAACGATCAGGCGCTTTACAACCAGAAGTTGCAATCTCTTTATAAAAAAGAGGGCTATTCTATGATGGGCTCGTGCTTGCCGATGATAGTTACGCTCGTTGTGTTCTATTTCGTATTTGCGGCATTCCGCGGATATTTGCAATACTATCTCGTTTCGGGATACAATACCCTTTTGGAAGCATATGCTTCGGTAGGCGAGAACGCCGATGAATGGGCAAAGATCGCCTTGCAATATCAAGATCAGATAGCCCCGAGCTTTTTGTGGATTAAGAACGTTTGGGTGGCAGATGTTCCTTGGAAGAAAGCTCTTATGACCGCTTCTGAATTTTTTACGCAAGCGGGATTGCCGACGGCGAATCCAGGGATTGAATATGATCCTATCATGGCTCCTTTTGCCGATACGCTGCAAAAAGCCAACGGTTGGCTTGTTTTGCCGTTGCTTTCAGCAGGTACAAGCTTGCTTTTGCAGGTAATTTCCAACAAGGCAAACAAAGCGCAGATGGACTTGCAGGCAGGCAATGCTGCGGCTACAAACAAGATGATGATGTGGATGATGCCCATAATGATGGCGATTTTCTCCATATCGTGGACTGCGATTTTCGCAATCTATCTTGTTACGAGCTCTCTTTATTCCATTTTGACTACGGTCGTAATCAACAAGGTTGTCGATCTAAGATTCAAAAAGCAAGAAGAGGAAGAAAGGCTTAAAAACGCAAGAAGATAGTTCTTTAAGGAGTTATAATGAGAGTACAGGAATTCAGTGCTAAAAAAGTCGAGGACGCTATAAAGAACGGTCTCGAACAAATGGGTATCGATGAGAGCCGCGCAAAGATTACGGTTCTCGATAACGGCGGTTTTTTGAGAAAAGCCAAGGTTAGTATCGAAGACCTCGGAACGGAGGGCGAGAAAGCTCTTGCGTTTATCGAGGGACTTTATGAAAAAATGGGTGTTAAATGCACCTGCGAATTGACAGAAGACGAAGAAGGCGCAACGGTAAACGTAATTTCCGTTGATTCGAGCTCGGTTATAGGTTATAGAGGAGATGTCCTTGACGCCGTTCAATACCTTGCAAGCATATATGCAAACGAGGGTAAAGACGAGTTCAAGAGAATCGTCGTAGATTGCGAGGGATATCGCGATCGCAGAGTAGAAACGCTCGGAAAGCTTGCTAAGAAGACGGCTGACAAGGCTGTTAAGAACGGCAGACCCGTAAGACTCGAACCGATGAATGCGTTTGAAAGAAGAATCATTCATTCCGCGCTCGTTGACGACGAGAGAGTAACTACTTCGTCGTTCGGTGAAGAGCCGTCGAGATACCTTGTGGTTACTCCGAAGAATCTCCGTCCGAGAAATAACAACAAGAATAACGGCGGATTCAAAAAAGGCGGTTACAAGGGAAACAGAAACGGCGGACATCGTAACAGAGACGAGAAAGGCGAGCGCCGCGGAGGATATAACCGCGACAGAGGAAACGCTCCCAGAAAGTCGAAATCGACTCCTATCGAGGGCGGCTTCTCGGTATACGGCTTCTACGGAAATTCCGGAGCTAAGGAAGAAAACAAAGACTAATTAAGTAAGAAACAAACGTCGGCATTACGCCGACGTTTTTCTATGCTTATTATATGATTGAAAGCATATTTAGAAAACGGACTTTTTTTTCAAGAAGACGTTTTTTTATTCGTATCTTTAATCGTTGAAATAAAGCGTTTTGGTATCGATGCTATTTATTTGCGAATTTTTACGTTGCCAATAATAAAAAAAGCCGCAAATTGTTTGCGGCTAAAATTTTATTCTTCATCTATCGGCTCGATAAACTTTTTACACTTAGGACAATAAGTTTTCGTGTCGTATAGGTATACGAAAACGGGCGTGCCGCAGTCGCAATAAGGGTTCGAGGGTATCTCGAATTCCTCAAGAAGAGACGAAAACTCCGAAATAAAGCGTTTGTCTGTCGGCGGAACAAAGCGGTTATCATCGACTTTCATATAACCTAAATTCGTGTCTTCGAAGCGATGCTCTTCAAGGTAATAACGAATTTCGGCAAAGAACGCTTTTTGCGATTTATAATATTTTCTGTAGAAAATGCACTGCACGTAGTCGCCGTCTCTTATTACGACGACGTTGCCGTTAGGGACTTCCGTCAAAGCGAGTTCACCGTCCTTTTCAAAAATTCGGCAAAATCCCCCGAAAGTTCGGGGTCTCTCAATGCGTATTCGACCACCGCTTCGAGATACGAGCTTTTGTTACCTGTGTCATATCGTCTGCCGAAGTATTCCGCCGCGACGCAAAGCCCGTCTTTTGTCATGAGGCGGAATGTATCTGTTATGCCGATTTCCCCTCTTGCGGACGGAGTTTTGCCTATATAATCGAAAACTTCCGGCGTAACGATATATCTTCCGAGCGCCGAAATAAGCGAAGGCGCTTCTTCGGGAGAGGGCTTTTCGATTACGTCGTCGATGTAAAAAATATTGCCCTCTTGCTTCACGACGGAAATGCTGCTATATTTTGAAATATCTTCTTTTTTGACATGCTGAACGCCAAGAACTGTTTTGCCGACTTTTTCGTATACGTCGATAAGCTGTTTCGTGGCGGGCGTTTTTTCGTTATAAATCAAATCGTCGCCGAACAAAAGCGCGAACGGGTCGTTCCCGACAAAATCTTTCGCAAGCTCTACGGCTCCGGCACTTCCCGAGGGGAATTCCTGCCTTGCAAATGAGACGTTAGCTAGTTCCGAAAGCTTTTTCAAAATCTCAGCTTCGGCTGTTTTGCCTCTTGAAATAAGAAGCTTTTCTTGCTCTGCGTCTTTTGCAAAGTGGTTTTCGATAGAAAGTTTCTTGCTGTTGTCGATAATGAGAATATCCGTGATTCCGCTTGCGACGACCTCTTCGACGATGTATTGAAGCGCAGGCTTATCGACGACCGTGATAAGCTCTTTCGGGACTGCTTTTGTGAAAGGCAAAAATCTTGTACCCATTCCCGCGCAAGGAATGACTGCTTTATGTACTGCCATGACGTTTCTCCTTGTTTTTAATAACGCAGCTTCCGTTAAAACGCGATAAATGGCGAAAATACCTATCGGAAGCTTTAATGCGATGATTGTAAAAAAAGTATACGTTATTTTGAACTATTTTGCAAGTTTATTTGAAAAGTTCCGTCAAAATAACATATTTGTCGATTTTTTATATAAAAGCGGTTTCGTATGAAGATTCCTTTTAGTTTGTTGAAAAATTTAATGAGAGAGGTATTGTTAATAAAAAAGCACGCGTATAAAAAGAACGGACTTTGCGTTATGCAAAGTCCGCTCTTGATAGAATTATATTTTTTACCCGAAATAATCGTCGAGGATTTCTTTCAAAATGCCCGTTTCATAAGAATCGCATGTTTTTAAGGTTGACCATTCGGCGTAGATTTCGTCATAAGTCGCCGTTCTTAAATCGAGTTTAAGCTCTTCGTTGAAAAGGTTCATCTTGTTTACGTAAAGGCCCCAAGAGGTATCCCACCAGCCGTAAGAGACCGTCTTATAGTTCCAAATCGTCCAGTTATAGCCGCAATCGTCGTAGTACGCAAGCCATTCGCTCCAATCCTCTTTGCTGTCGAAGAATGTGAATTCGCCGATGTAATAAGGAACGTCATAGTGCCTCATCGCGAAGAGGAAGTCTTGTCCGAAATAGAACAGCTCATAGGGGAGGGTGTCGCGCGACCAGTTATACATATGGATCTGATAGCAGATGTTTTCATAGCCGAACTTGTCGGGATTAGGGAAAGAGTTAAACATCCAGCACGATTCAATCGAAATAATGTGCTTGTCGTCAACTTCGCGGATTGCGTCATAGAGTTTTTTCATGACTTTATGTTGCGCGTTTGTCGTCGAAGCGGTATTTCTGTCTACGGGCTCGTTGACAAGGTCATACATGGCAATTGTCGCAGAAAGGTCAGGGCGGTCGTTGACGTAATGCTTTGCTATTGCCTGCCACAAGTCGCACATTTCTTGCTGGTATACTTCGTTATCCCAAAACTCGATGCGTCTTGTACCGCAATGCTCGTAACCGCTTTGTCCGCCTACAACGCCGTGCATATCTAAGATTGCATAAAGGTCATACTTTTTGCACATTTCGAGGAACCAGTCGAGTCTGTCGAAAGCATTTTCTTTGAGCGTGAGATTGTCGTCTTCGCCCTCCATGAAGTTGCCGTAATACATAGGAAGCCTTATGACGTTCAAGCCTTGTTCTTTGACGTTTCGGAAGTCCTCTTCGGTGATGTAGTTGTCGTAATATAAATTCCAAAGCTCTTCGATTTGCTCGTCTGTAAGATTGGGATTGTCGGCAAGAGCTTGTTCAATTTCGTCTTGATAGGTTTCGACGTACTCTTCGACGATGCCGTCTTCGTTTATCTTAACGTAGCTTCCATCTGCGTTATACTTTGCTCCGAGCGAGTTGACCGTCATCCATCCCTCTTGAAGGAACCAGCTGCCGAAGTTTATTCCCTTAAGGGTAACTCTGTTACCATCCTTGTCGTAAATACCTCTGCCGACGGTGTAGAGCTCGTCTTGGTTTTTTGTCGCCTCGATTGTGTCGGGGATTTCTTTGAAATATGTCTTTCTGAAAATAAATACGCTGGACAAAAGGAAAATTCCGAAGCAAAGAGCTAAGGCAACTATTGCAATAAGAACTTTTCCAACTACTTTTAATGCAGTTTTTTTCATACCGTTTCTCCTTAAACGCTAAAATATGCGTTTTTATGTAAGGCGAATTTTCGCCGACAACATTATAACGCTTTTTTGCTCGTTATGCAATATCATTTTACTTAAAATTGCGACAAAAAACAGAAATCGTTTGCGGTAGGGATTGTAAGAAGGGGTGGGCAAATAAAAATGCGGAAGCAAATGTGCTTCCGCAAAACGTTAATCTTTCCAACCTCTCGGGTTTTCTTCGACCTCAAGTTTTTTTTCTTCGAGTACTTTTCTAAGCTTTTCGTTGATTTCGGGATAATGCGTCGAAACGTCGTAAGATTCGTTTATATCGTGGTTTAAGTCAAATAGATAAGGTCCGTGTTTTTCTCTCGCATACATCGGATTGTCGAGCTTTGTCGGAGCTAAGTATTTGAAGTTGTCTCTGCTTCTTGCGCCGAAAACGTCGGAGAAGTTCATATAATACATATATTCTTGCGTGTTTTCGTGAGTTTCTCCTCTAAGAAGTGGCATCATATCTACTCCGTCGATAACTCTGTCGGTGGGGAGGTTGTCAATTCCCGCAAGTTTAAGGAATGTCGGGAAGAAGTCGATGTTCATCGCCGTTTCGTTTATTTCGGTGTTTGGCTTAATAACGTTGGGATAAACCGCGATAAAGGGAACGATTTGTCCGCCGTCGAGCGACATACACTTTCTGCCTCTGTGAAGACCGGGGTTGCCCTCGTGGAAAGGTCCGTTATCTGAAGTAAAGATGAAAAGCGTGTTGTCGGCAATGCCCTTTTCTTCGAGCTTTTTATAGATTTCATCGCACGACCAATCGAGTTCCTCGACGCAGTCGCCGTATGTTCCGCCAAAGGATTTCCCTGCGAATTTTTCGCTTGCGTGCGCGGGGTGGTGCGGATATGGCGACGCGTAATAAATAAAGAACGGCTCGTCGGCGTTTTCGTCGATATAGCGTGTTATTTCGTCTGTGAGAATGGGGGTTAATTGCGTTTTATCAACATATTCTCTGTCGATGTTTTCGTTCTTATAGAAATGATACGGTTCCATGTCGACGGAATAATGCGCGCCGTAAAAATAATCGAAGCCCTTGTCGTTCGGAAGACTGGGAGATGCGTCTCCTAAGTGCCATTTGCCGAACATAGCGGTTTTATATCCGCTTGCTCTGAGGACTTCCGCAACCGTGATTTCGTCGGGAAGAAGTCCGCGAACGCCGCGAGGGAACTGTCCGCTGTTATAAAGTTTTCCCTTGAAATTGATGTTGGGGAAGAAAACGCCCGTAATATATCCGCGAACGGGGTATCTTCCCGTCAAGCAGGCAAAGCGTGACGGAGAACAAACGGGGCTTGCCGCGAAGAAGTTGTTCATTTTTACCCCTTTTTTCGAAAGCTCGTCAAGACACGGCGTTTTGATTGCCGTAGCTCCGAAGCACGATATATCGCCGTAGCCCATGTCGTCGACAAAAACGAGAACGATATTCGGTCTGTCTTTTCCGCCTTTTTTGATCGACGACAAATATTCGTCGTGACCTTTCATGCGAAATTCTTTTTGATTCATTCATTTTCTCCTAATAAAGTTGTTAATATATGTTAGCACGAAAAACTGCGCTTGTATATCAAGGAATTGACCTTGATAATAAATATTTGCAAAAATAATTGCAAAGATGAAAATATAAAATAAGAGGAGAAAATATCTTTTTTATTTTTCGAAAACCGCTCGCAAAACATTTGACAACGGGGAATTTATATGTTAGTATGAGTGCGTTAATTTAATTGTTCTTTAATTCGATACCGTGATATCGACAAGATCTATATTTAAGGTTTACTTATGATATAATAGCGTTTTGTCGAGCGACAAAACGCTTTTTTATATGCAATAATTAATTTAATACAAGGAGATATTAAAATTATGCAAATGATTTACCACGTAAAAGACAGACCGTCTTTCGGCAAAACACTCGTATTTGCTTTGCAGCAGGTTCTTGCAATTCTTGCGGCAACGATAGCTGTTCCTGCCGTAATCAACGGAGGATCGGCACTTCCCGCAGATTTCGTTCCGATGTCGCAGTCGGCGGCACTTTTCGGAGCAGGTGCAGGTACGATTATTTACCTTCTCTTCACGCAATTTAAGAGCCCTGTTTTCTTAGGATCTTCCTTCGCATTCCTCGGCTCTATGGCAGCAGCGTTCGCAGGTGCTACGACCTCGGCTCTCGGTTACCTCGGTCTTATCATCGGTGCTATCGTTGCAGGTCTTGTTTATGTAATCATCGCTATCGTAGTTAAACTCGCAGGCACGAAATGGATTAACAAACTTATGCCTCCTGTAGTTATCGGACCTACGGTTGCAATCATCGGTCTTTCCCTTGCAGGAAATGCTGTCGGCGACCTTTCCAAAGGCGGCGTAGGAACAACCAACCCGTATCTCGCACTCGTTTGCGGACTCGTTACTTTGGGTGTTACGATTCTCTGCTCGGTATACGGCAAAAAGATGCTTAAGATGATCCCCTTCATTATGGGTATCCTCGCAGGTTACGTACTCGCTTCCATCTTCACGGTAATCGGAACGCTTACTGGAAACGAAGAATTCGTAATCGTAAACTTCGGCAAATTCGCTTCTATGGAATGGGTTCCTTCGTTCAGCTTCTTGCAGGCATTCAGCGGTAGCTACGGCGATGCGAACATCGGTTCTTACATAGCTACAATCGTAGTTGCATACGCTCCCGTTGCATTCGTAGTATTCGCTGAGCACATCGCAGACCACAAGAACCTCTCTTCCATCATCGAATATGACCTTCTTGAGAACCCCGGTCTTTCCAGAACACTTCTCGGAGACGGCGTTGGTTCTATGGTCGGCGCTATCTTCGGCGGCTGCCCCAACACCACCTACGGCGAATCCGTCGGCTGCGTAGCAATCTCTGGAAACGCTTCCGTAGTAACAATCCTTATGACAGCTATCCTTTGCATAGTAGCTTCCTTCGTAGGACCTTTCGTAACATTCCTTGCAACGATTCCTTCCTGCGTAATGGGCGGCGTATGCATGGCACTTTACGGATTCATCGCGGTATCGGGACTTAAGATGATTCAGCCCGTAGACCTCGGAGACAACAAAAACCTCTTCGTTGTATCGGCAATCCTCATCGCAGGTATCGGCGGACTCCAGCTCCAGATCGGTGCAGTAACGCTTACATCTACGGCTTGCGCACTCATCCTCGGAATCCTCACAAACCTCCTTTGCTCTATCGGCAAGAAGAAAGAGGAAACCGAAGCTGAAAAGGCTGAATAATAAAAACACGGGAAAGAAAACCTAATCTATCAAACAACAAGCCCCCGAAGATAATTCGGGGGCATTTAAGTTGATAAACGCAGAAAGAGTATAATACTAAAACAATCGGGGAATATAAATGAAATTCAAAACTTTGGTAATGGATGAGCTTGCCGTAAACAAGGCGCTCACAAGAATCTCGTATGAAATCATAGAGCGTTCGGAAGCACTTGACAACATCATTTTGGTCGGAGTAAAAACAAGGGGAATTCCTATTTCAAAAACGCTCGCAGATAACATCAAACGTCTTTCGGGAACAGAGGTTCCGTGCTACGAGCTTGACGCGACGTCCTTTCGCGACGATAGAGAAAACCGCTTGCCGCATATAAACACAAATTTCGACACGACGGGCAAAGAGGTTATTATCGTTGACGACGTGCTTTTTACGGGGAGAACAACGCGTGCTTGTATGGACGCCGTTATGGAAAGCGGAAGAGCTAAGTATATTCGCCTTGCGGTTCTCATGGACAGAGGGCATAGAGAGCTTCCAATACGCGCCGATTTCGTCGGCAAAAACGTTCCTACCTCAACGCGTGAAAAGGTCGTTGTCAAAATCAAAGAGCTTGACGGCGAAACGAGCGTTTCTATTTACGAAAATTAAATTAAGTATAATTATATGAATAATAAAACCCTTGAGAACGCTATGTCCCAAGGGTTTTTGTATATAATTTTAGAAGAACAGCCCCTCTCTATACTCGCTTTTCTTATATTCCGTCGGAGTCATACCGACGGTTTTTTTGAATATTTGCTGGAAATAGCTTTGAGACGAAAACGCCAAAAGCGCGGATATTTCAGACAACGATTTATCGGAAAAGAGAATAAGCTTCTTCGCTTCGTTGATTTTCAGTTGGTTTATATATTGAGGAACGGACATATTTAGGCACGCCTTGAATTTTCTCGACAAATACGAGTTCGAGATTTTCAAATCTTTGGCGATGTCCTCCGCCTCGATTTTTTTGTATAGGTTATATAGAACATACTTTTTGACGTGCTGAATCATAGGATCATCGACAAAGGTTTCCTTTGCTTTCTTGACTCCTTGGCAATAATCGTATCTCATGCTTTCGGAAAGCTCCGTGAGCTGTTCGACGGTGTTGCACGCTTCGATTTTTCGAGAATAGTGCTTATTTAGCGCGTTTGCGACGGCTCTTTCGATTCCACCGCTTTTTGCCGCGCGATAAATAAGCGCGTGCTGAACGATCATATTGTTTTTAAGCGTTCTGATATAACTTCCGCCGTAGTTGGCTATCTTCGTTCTAACTTCCTCGCTGTCAAGCGAAGAGAGGTCTTCCGTAAGACCGTTACTAATGAGGTACATAAGCTTTTTCTCATATGACTCACCGATTGGCACTATTGCGTCTTGCTCGCGGAAATCGTTTATCTCTTTCAAAAGCTTGCTTGTCGTAAGCTGATCGACTTCGTTAAGAGGTTCGTCGTCGATAATTTTTTCGCCGTTAATCGCAATATTGAGCATATTGGCAAGCTCGTTCATTTTCGCTTTGGTGAATATTTCGTTGCTATTTATCGAATCGAAAGAAACGTATTCCGTCGGGATCCCCTTGAAAGGTTCTTCTATGCCGATACGCTCGAACGCGCCGAAAATATAAAGGCTTTCAGATTTATGTTCTTTGACGGCGACATAAAAAAGATTTTTCGAAACGACGAATCCGACGCCATTTTCGATTTTATAGCAAAGCGCTTCGATGCCTTCCTTGATACTTTTCGAATCCTCGGCTTTTGAATAGACCTCGCTTCCCGCGGTATAAATCCTATAAGAGCAGTCGAAAACGTTGCTTACGCTTTCGCAATAATCTATAAGCCTTTCGTATTTCGTTGTATCAAGTGTTTTTTCGTTATCCATATTGCACTCCTTGGCAATATTTTATCATCAAGTTCAAAAAATTGCAAGAATATGCGTAAAATAAAATTCCGCTTTTTAAAGCGGAATTGATTGGATTTTGTTTAATATGAAATAATAGAACAATCACAAAACGTTAAATACGTTGAGAAGAAGTCCGATAACGAGAAGATGCAAAGGATAGTATACATAAAACGACCACTTCATAATTTTGTTGATTGCGGGATTTTTGCCTCGCTTGCCGTTATAAAGCATAATGACGGGAACGGCAAGGAAAACTCCGTATTGCAAAAAGGCATAGCTTTTTGACAGCGCGAAGTAATATACGACGGCGTATGTAGTTATCCACAACAAGCACCACAAAATCTGCTTCTTTGGTTCGCCTCTGTTTGAGCCTATCGCAAGAACACAAAGGGATGCTACGCAGCTCCAGTCGGAGGGGAATGAGACGGCGCATAAAAGTATGACGATTATGGTTTTGAGTATGCTCGGGATTTTTTCGTTGTCGCTTACTTGAAGCATAACAAGACCTATCGCATACGACCAGATAACGCTTGCTTGATTTAGGAATCTTCCCATGCCCTCGCCTGTAGCAAAAGGAATGAAGCAAAGCGCGCCGTATTCTGTGTATATTCCCGTTTGAAGCATATACGGAATATGAGAAATCAAGGCAAATAAGAAAAGCCTTGCGGTGTATTTTTTTACGTTTCTCGTATAGTGATAGCCCTCGGCGATGCAATAGCACATAATGGGGAAAGCCAATCTTCCGATTATGTGGAAAATAATCGGCAATACTTCCGTAGGGTAACCCGGGAATATCGCCCATGTCAGATGGTCGAGCGTCATTGCGATGATTGCAATAAGCTTCAATGCGTTTTGGTCGAGAGGCTTTCTCGTCGTTTCCATAGATATATCTCCTTAACAAAAACGGTGAATCCGAATTTCGAATTCACCGAAAGTATATCACAAACGCATTATTCCGTCAATACCGAATACGTAAGAGTTTTATTATTCATTGATAGTCTCGCAAGCAATTGATTTCAATCTTCCAATCAGCCTATTGGTTTTTCGAAAGGAGTTGTGTGCATTACGATAAAGGCTTTGTCGAGGTTTTTCTTGCAAAGCTTGTTTACGGCAAAGGTTGCAAAGAAAACAATCGCGCCGATAATGCAGCAAAGAAGATCGTTGAGTGTGTCCCAAAGTCCCAAATCGAGATATCCGTCGATTACGAGAGTTTGATTGTCGCCGTAATATATGACGGTCTTAACGATGTTATCGACGTCAACGACGTGCTCGTGCGAGCCTGCGAGAAGATATGAATGGAAATTATCTACGATAGTGTCTTCTTGCATATCGAGGTGGAAAACGGTTGTTCCGACCCATTCGATCATCTCCCAGATTACGGCTATCGAGAGAGAAAAGAGCAACGCGAAAAGGACGTTGTACCAAAACGGCGATTCGGTCTTTCCCGAAAGGAGCCTGTTTGAAACGGCATAGCCTATGACGGCAAAAATAAGACCTGACATAACGTGCAAAATGTCGTCATAAATCGGTACGTTGATATAAAAGTTATATGACGGTCCGACGATAAGTCCGCCGGAAGCAAGGAAAAGAACCAAGAAAGTCAATGCACCTTTCATTTCAAAGCGGAAAATCTTTTCGAAAATGTAAATTAGGGGCATTGCAAATATACCGCCGATAAGCGCATGCCACATTTGCGGAAAGCGTGCGTTTATACCGAAATATATCGCCGAGCCGAAGCAAAAGAGGAGATATACTATCGATAGGATGATAGACGCAATGCTATTTTCAAAGGTTTTTTTGAGTGGTTTTAACATAATTAATTTCGATATTGTGATGTGTATTATTGTAATTATTTTGCCAAAAAGCAGTCCTATCTAAAACGCAAAACTTTGACGTGTTTGCCTTGCGATTATATCGCATTTGAATATTTTTAGCAAATACTTATTTATTGCGACAAAGATTATAACAATAAATTATGTGAATATTATAGGAAAATCGTCAAATAATCGTAATATTTTCTCAAATTCGACAAAAAGCAAAAGAATAACGAATAATACGGGCGATTATTGTAAGTACGAAGTATATTAACGGACATAATTTAGTCAAAATAGGACAGATTTTAAGATAAAAAGAAAAAACTATTGAAAGAACAAATAAAATAGTGTACTATTTTTAATAGAGAGTTTTGTGAGAAAAATATATTTTATAAGGAGAAAATGACATGGATTACAAAGACACGAATTTGTCGCCAAAAGCACGCGCAGAAGCGCTTTTGAAAGAGCTTTCTTTGGAGGAAAAGATTAGGCAGCTTGGTTGCTCGAGCTTGAGAGTGGTCAGCGATTTAGATTCTTATGACCTTAAAAACGGCACGGGCGAAGTGGCTGTTCCTATGGGCGAGCCGAGAAAGCTTGCCGAACAAGTAAAAGTAATTCAAGAGTATGTCATCGAGCATTCCCCTCACGGAATTCCTGCGATTATTCACGGAGAAGCTTTGGCGGGTCCCGTTGCGTTTATGGGAGGAAATCAATATCCTATTTCCGTGGGACTCGGAGCGACTTTTGAACCCGAACTTGTCGAAAAGATGTGCGAATATTCCCGTAAGCAGCTTTTGGCTCACGGAATAAGACACGCTCTTTCGCCTGTTGCGGACTTAGCTAAAGATCCGCGCTGGGGACGTTGCAACGAAACCTACGGAAGCGATCCGACTCTTTCGTCCGAAATGACGGTCGCGTTCGTCAAAGGCTTGCAAGGCGATGATATTAAGGACGGCGTTGCCGCAACGGGCAAGCATTTCCTCGGATATTCCGTAACGGAAAGCGGACTTAACGCTCATAGAACAATGATAACGGATAGAGAGCTTCGCGAGCAGTTTTCCAAGCCTTTCGAGGCGGCGATAAATATGGCGGGCATAAAGTCTATCATGAATAGCTACGCGCAAATCGACGGAAGACCCGTTGCGACGAATAAAGCGATTTTGACAGACCTTTTGAGAGACGATCTCGGGTTTGACGGACTTGTAGTTTCCGATTACGGTTCTGCCGCGCAGACCATTAAGCCGCATAGACTTGCCGAAACTAAAGGTGAGGCTGCAAAGCTTTGTATCGAAGCGGGGCTTGACGTAGAATGCCCTGATCACGAGATATACGGCGACGAGATGCTCGAAGCTGTAAGAAACGGAGAGATTTCGGAAGAGCTTATCGATAGATCCGTATTGAGAGTTTTGACCTTGAAATTCGAGCTTGGATTATTTGAAAATCCTTATCCGCGCTTCGAGCTTATGGACGAAGCTATGGATAACACCGAAGCTAATAAGGGAAGCTTGGAAGCAGCAAGAAAGTCTATAACGCTACTTAAAAACGACGGTATTTTACCTATAAAGGACAAAAAAGTCAAAGTTGCGGTTATCGGACCTACGGCAAATTCGTTGAGACTTATATATAGTCACTATACCGCCGCAGCACAAAACGAACTTGTTGCAAGTATGCAAACGTTGATGGCAAAGCAAATTCAAGAGCTTGCCGCATCGGGGCAGATCGACGTAACGGCTATTATGAATCAAGGCAGAGACGGTGCAAGCGAAACGGACGGAGACAAGAAGAAAGCAAAGAGCTTTGACTTTTCAAAGATTCCTCCGCAAAGCCCTGTCAATATGATAAGCGACAAATATTTGTTCGACGTAAAAATCAGAGAATACTATCCCGAAGCTCAGACGATACTTGAGGGCATTAAAGATAGATTCGAAAACGTCGAATTCGTTGAGGGGTGCGACTATAAAGGCTCCGACGAGAGCGGAATCGAAAAGGCGGCGGAGCTTGCCGCAAGAAGCGATGTCGTCATTCTTTGCGTAGGCGAAAAGAGCGGAATCGAGCCGACTTGCACATCGGGCGAAAACATCGATACGGCAAGCATAGGACTTCCCGGCGTAATGGAAAAGCTTGCAAGAAAGGTTTTTGAAGCAAATCACAACGTTGTCGCGGTGCATACGGGCGCAAAGCCTTGGTGCTCCGTTTGGGCGTATGAAAATCTTCCCGCAATAATCGAAGCGTGGTTCCCCGCAACGTACGGCGGAAGAGCTATTGCCGAAGTTATTACGGGTGAATATAACCCCGCGGGTAGAACGCCTATGGATCTTCCGAGAAGCGCGGGACACATTCCCGTTCACCATATGCAATATAACGGAAGTTCGTCGAACGACCACGTTCAGATGTTTATGAAGGGCTATGCGGACGATCTTTCCGAAGTTTTGATACCGTTCGGATACGGGCTTTCTTATACGACATTCGATTACGAAAAAATCGTCCTCGAAGACTTGGGCGACGGTAATATAGCAATCGACGTTACTGTGAAAAACGTTGGTAGCGTTGACGGCGAAGAGGTCGTTCAGCTTTACGGCAAAGACCTTTATGCTTCTGTAATAAGACCTCGTCAGGAGCTTATCGGCTTTAAGCGTGTCGCAATAAGAAAAGGCGAAGCGAAGACCGTCAGATTTACTTTCAATATCGACGTTATGGCATTTACCGATATAAATCGTAATTGGATTGTAGAAAAAGGCAAATTCGAGTTTAAGATTGGTCGTCATGCCGAAGATAACGCTTTGACGACAAATTATACGCTCGATAAAACAAGCGAAGTCAACCCCAACAAGCGTTGCTTCTATGCAAACGCCGAAGTTGTCGGCTGAAAACTTCAAGCAAAGCGTTGAGTTTTCACAAAATCGCTGTTTAAGCTATATAGAGTGATTATTCAATAGAGATACTTAAAATCAAATAAAACATAAAAACGAGTCGCAAAAAATACTGCGACTCGTTCTATATTATTAATTACCGTTAAAGTGCTATTCTCGATTCATTTTCAGTGCTGAATATTTCCGAAGATTTTTGCAACCATCTGCATAAGAACGGGAACGGCGATAGGTGTGAGTTTTTCCAAAAGCTCGTGGTCGAAGTTCTTTTCGACTCTCGGGTTTTTGCCCCAGATCATAGTATATTCCGCATTCGGCTCGGATTTTTGCCACGTCGGAATAAGTTCGTTGTTGGGATCGCCCGTTTTTGCGAACGCGATGAACGAGCGGAACATCTGCTCTTCGAGTTTGTCGGTAACGTCTTCGACGTTGACCGCGTCGACCATATGGGTGTTGTGGAAAATATAAGGAATATCCGCACAATGCCATGCGGGCTTGCCCGTTCCCAAATTGAAGTCCATATCGAACAGCGAAGAATAAACCGTCGAGGTTTGAGATCTCGTTGCGATATACGGAATTTCAGGGCCTCTGAAAACGAAGTCGAGAACCATTATATCGATAGGATTTCTGTCAGGATATGCCTTTTCAAAAAGAGGAAGAATGGGCTCGATTGCTTTGCCGTAGGTCTTAAGAACGATTTCTTTTCCTTGTTCTTTAGTCAAAACTCTCTTATCAAAGCCGGTCTCGCCGAAAGCGAATTCGCCATAAACGGAGCTTACGATGAGAGGAACGTTTTGCGATTCTTTGCGGAACCCTACCTTTAAGGGGTCTCCGACATAATCGGCATTAGCTTTGGGGTTGCCGCCTACGTAATGCTTTTGCATTTTAACGACGGGAGAAACTTTGTTATAAGCCGCCGCAAGCGTTTCATAAGGAAGCGTTTCGATTGCTTGATAGTTGTCGCGCGTAAGTCCGAGCTCACTAAGGAACGCGTCAATGAAATAATTCGGATCTTCGTCGGTAACGCCGAGCATATTAAGGTTATATACGCCGCTCATTACCATTCCTTTGTGGAAAAGTCCGTCTGCCGCGGGCATTTGCAAAAGGGTCGTAACTTTCGCACCTCCGCCGCTTTGTCCAAATAACGTTACGTTATTCGGATCTCCGCCGAACGCTTCGATATTGTCGCGTACCCAACGAAGAGCATATACCATATCGAGCGAGCCGTTGTTTGCGCTCGAAGCGTACTTTTCGGAAAGGGGAGAAAGGTCGAGGTAACCTAAGATATTAAGTCTGTGGTTTATCGATACCGAAACGACGTCGCCCAAATCGGTGATGTTTGCCATATCGTAAGCGTCATGCTCGATTGCCGAGCCTGCTTCGAAGCCTCCGCCGTGGAGCCAAACGACTACGGGGCGCTTTTTGTCGTCAAGTCCTTTCGTCCAAACGTTAAGGTTAAGGCAGTTTTCGTTCTGAACCCAGTATCTATGCGGAACGTTAAGCTCTCCCGAGGGTTTTCCTAAACTAAGTAGCGGGCAAACATAGCCGTAGCTCGTCGCATCGAATACTCCTTCGATATTGTCGGGCTCTGTCGGAGCGCAAAAACGCTCTGCTTTTGCGTATTGCACGCCTTTGAAAATATATAGTCCGTCGGTGAAAAAACCTTGGAGCTTGCCTTGCTTTGTCGTAACTATCGTTCTTTCGTCGCAATAAAAATTTTTAGCCATCATTTTTCTCCTTGTGCTTAATGGCAATATTATACCACAACCGCAACGTGTTTTCAATAGCAATTCGGATTTTTTTGCTTACAAAAACAACGGAATTGTTTTGTCGCTTAATGCTTATTTATAGATGACCGATTTTGCCGCAAAATAGAAATCTATGCGAATATAAATATAACATCTGCAAATATATGGTGTTATAGCAAATGAATATCCGTTGATAGTCTCTCAATTGAGCAATAATTGCAATCAATTTGTAATCTAAAGTCAAACTCGTCATAATACGCAAAAGCCAAAACAGAATAAAGTATAAATAATTTGCGAATTATTTATATAGCTTCGACACTTCATCGGATAGGCTTGATAAAGAGTGTTGTTTGTGATAAGATGTAAATATGCTCAAAAAAATAAAAAACATAGGCTTCATAGCTTTTGAAACAATTATATATGTGTTTTTTCTCGCGCTTGATATTGCGAAAAAAGACAGCATGGGGATAAAGTATTTCGGCATAGTTCTATGCTTTTTGTTCGCGTTAAGCAATGCTTTTCGCGGGAAAAATTGTTTAACGCTCAGTCTTGCGCTTTTATTTACCCTGATTGCCGATTGGTTTTTGCTTGTCAAAAACGACAACTACGTTTTCGGCGTATGCTCGTTCATTGTGGTGCAAGCGATATATTTTGTTCGTCTTATCGACGACGGAGTTTCTTTCAAAAGGTCGGGAATAATAAGAGCTTTTGCGATAGCCGTGGTTATTTCGATATTGTATGTTTTAGAGCTACTTGACATATTGACGTTTGTCGTTTCGATATATTTCGTGAATTTGGTGCTAAACGCCGTTGACGGATATACGTTATTTTCTAAAAGTACAAAGAACAAGCTTTTTGCGATCGGTATGACTCTATTTATTTTCTGCGACCTCTCTGTCGGATTAAATAACCTTTCGTCGTATGCAGACGTATCGAAAATAGCAACATTTATTAAAATCGCGTCGTTTGCGATGTGGGTGTTTTATCTGCCGTCGCAAGTGTTGATCGCCCTTTCGGGCAAAGGAGAAAACAATGGAAACAAGAAATGACTCGAAGCTTGATATAGTAATGAAATCAAAACTTTTCGCAATACTTCTTGCGGTTGTATACGCGCTGTTTATTTTGACCTTTTCGATAGGACTTCCGCTGTATTTCCGCCCGTTTTATTATGCGCATATAAAGCCTCTCGGGCTTGAAGAGGCTTCGGGAAAAAGCTATGACGAGATAGTTTCGGCATATAACGAGCTTTTGGATTATTGTGTTTTCGGGAAGCCTTTCGGCATGGGAAGTTTCAGATATTCTGCCGACGGACAGTCGCACTTTGCCGATTGTAAGGTGCTTTTCGACCTTAGCGGAATTGTGCTTTTGATTACGTCCGCGATATTGCTTTTCGCTCTTGCGTATAGATTGACGACAAAGAATCGTCTGCATAAACTCAAAGGCTATACGCCTGCGTTTTGGGGAAGCGTTGTTTTGCTTTCAGTCATAGCAATAGCTGGTGTTTGGGGTGTTTTTGATTTCGACTCGCTTTTCACGGCATTTCATACTGTTTTCTTCCCCGAGAAGACGAATTGGTATTTTGATCCTCGCACCGACGAAATAATCAAAGTCATGCCGTGGGAGTTTTTCAGAAACTGCGCGATTCTTATCGCAATAGGCGTTTTTGCCTTGTCGGTTGCTTTTATCGCAAACGGAGTCAAAACCAAAAAGAATGACAACGGCTAAGGGAAATAACTAAACCGCAGGGTAAACGCGCGTTTTGGCTTTTGTCAAAGCGTTATGCTTTCGGTATTGTTATAACTGTTATAAGTTAGTTGTTTATTAGTTTTGCCGATAGATTGGGCTGAACTTAATTGTTTTTTATACGTGTTGAAAAAGATAAAGAGAAATGAAATATTACGTAGTTGCCGACGTTCACGGCTTTTATACGGAGCTATACGAAGCTCTTGAAGAACAAGGATTTTTTGCTGACAAAGAACCTCACAAATTGATTGTATGCGGAGATTTGCTCGATAGGGGCGGCGAGGCGATAAAGATTCAGTCTTTTATAGAAGACTTAATAAACAAAGACGAAGTAATACTCATTAGGGGCAATCACGAAGACTTACTTGTGGATCTTGTCGAGAATTCGGCAAAATGGATGGCTCGAGACATAATGATGACTCATCACTGGAGAAACGGAACGGTCGATTCGCTTATGCAACTAACTGGCGGTGATTTGTTTTGCGCCGTTCGACATCTTGACGAAATGGCATTAAAGGCGAAAAATACTCCGTTTTATAAAACCGTTCTTCCAAATACGTTGAATTACTATGAAACGAAAAACCATATTTTCGTACACGGTTGGATTCCTTGTACTGTTTTGGGGCGCGGAACGAGCTTGACTGACACTTTTATTTATGAGAGTGATTGGAGATCGCGTCAGTTGAATGAATGGGATAAGGCGCGTTGGCTAAACGGAATGGCGGCGGCATATAATAAGGTGATTGAACCTAACAAGACGATAGTTTGCGGACATTGGCATACTTCCTACGGACATTCGGCGATAGAAGGAAAGTGTTCTGAATTTGGGGAGGATGCGGACTTTTCGCCATATACGGCAAAGGGAATCATTGCGTTAGATGCTTGCACCGTTCATTCTCATAAAGTTAATTGCATTATTATAGAAGACGAACCGTTAAACGAATAACAAAAGCACCACTGTAATATTTTATTCGATTCGATGTTTGCCGAAAGGCAAACGGCGAAAAAAATGAATTAGTGAAAGTTAAGATATAAATAACAAAACGACCTATTCTTAGGTCGCTTTTTGGCACTCCCAGCGGGAATCGAACCCACACTAGCCCTTAGGAGTTTTGCCTTTTTTGATAATATTTTTCATCTACTAAATATGGGAAAATATCGTTATTTCGGACAATATCTTGCGTTTGTTTCGACCGATTTTTTGTAAGACAGGCAATATTTTGAGTAATTTTTATATCGTTTTTATACTTCGTTTGTACTTTTTTCGCCTAAAAACCGATTTAATTTTGAATTTTAAATTCACTCATTTTTAGTATTTTCAGCCGTCAAAAAAATCGATTTTGAAGTATAAATTTACTACTAAAAAGTATAAATTTTGGCTGTTTCAAAAAACACTCTTTTTTTCGGACGGTTCGAATCGCCTTGTCTGTGCCAAAGAATGCTTCACTAC
>CAZIPL010000004.1:0-65029 GCA_964541255.1 uncultured Clostridia bacterium
AGTTTTGATGGCGGCATATCCCGTAAGAGGACTCGACATCAACTCGTCATATACGATTTATAATCTTTTGAATAAACAGAAAGAGGGCGGCACGGCGGTTATTTTCGTCGGCGAAGACCTCGACGTTTTGGTTGAGCTTTGCGACAGAATCCTCGTCATTTGCGGAGGAGAGGTCAGCGGAATTCTCGACGGCAGAAAGACGAATAAAAACGAAATCGGCGCACTTATGACCAAGGTCGGAGGAGGTAAAAATGAATAACAACAATTCTTCTACAAAAGAGCCTTTGTTCCATATCGTTAAAAACAGCGATATTCCGACTTGGAAAGCGTGGCTTATAAGGCTCGGCGCGATAGTTTTGGCGATATTCGTCGGAAGTTGCATAGCTTCGGCGTTCTCGTCGCAGAATCCTTTCGCCGTAATCGTAAATTTGTTCTCAGGTGCATTCGGAACTAAAAGAAGAATCTGGCTTTTCTTGCAAGATACTTCGATGCTTCTTATCATCGCTCTTGCGATAACTCCTGCGTTCAAGATGAAGTTCTGGAACTTGGGTGCTAACGGACAGGTTCTTATCAGCTGTCTTGCGACGATAGCATGTATGTTCTATTTGGGCGGAAAGGTTCCCAATGCTCTTATTGTCGTAATAATGATTGTCGCCGGTCTTTTGGCAGGCGTAATCTGGGCGGTTATCCCTGCGATATTCAAAGCCGTTTTTGGAACGAACGAGTCCCTTTTCACGTTGATGCTCAACTATATCGCAGAAGGTTTGGTTGCGTTTTTCATCAACTTGTGGGTAAAAGACGGTTCTGCCGTTCTTCGCCCCATCGAATACGGAAATCTCCCCGAGCTTGGGAATAAATACGTTCTCGTAATCATTATGGCGGCTTTGTTGACGGCGTTTTCTTTCGTATATTTTAAATATTCGAAGCACGGCTATGAAATATCCGTCGTAGGCGAAAGCCAGAATACCGCGAGATATATCGGCGTCAACGTTAAGAAAGTCATTATAAGAACGCTTGTTTTGTCGGGACTTATGTGCGGTATCGCGGGAATCCTTTTGGGCGGTGCGATAAATCACACGATTACTTCGACTGCGCATAACAACCTCGGATTTACCGCTATCATGGCGTCGTGGCTCGGAAAGTTCGATCCGCTTTACATTTTGGCAAGCTCTGCGTTTATCGGATTTATGACAAGAGGTATGGTTCAGGTCAATATGGCTTGCGGATTCACTTCGACGGCGATGTCCGATATAGTTGTCGGAATAGTATATTTCTTCATCATCGCTTGCGAATTCCTTATCAATTACAAAGTCATTTTCCGTTCGAAGAAGGAGGTAAAATAATATGTTTTCAACCTTTCTTGCAGCAGCAATATCTCTCGGCGTCGTATATCTTTTCGGTTGCTTGGGAGAAATAATCACAGAAAAAGCGGGGCACCTAAACTTGGGAATTCCCGGAATTATGTGCTTAGGCGCAACGGGCGGATGCTTTGCCGTTTCGATTTATGTCAAAGCTCTCGGCGGAAACGAACCCAGCACGTTGGTTCTTTTGTTGCTCGTTCTTTTTGGAACGTCGCTCTTTGCGGTCGCGGGAGGAATGATTTATGCGTTCCTCACGGTATCTCTTCGTTGCAATCAGAACATCACGGGCTTGACGCTCACGACGCTCGGCTCCGGCGTTGCGGAATTCTTGATGTCCTCCGTCGTAAACAGAACCTATCTTCCCAAAGCGGGTTACGCTTTGGCGGCTTCTCTTCCGTTCGCCGATAAATTAGGCGCTTTCGGAACGATATTCTTGTCTCACGGCGTATTGGTATATCTGGCAATATTCTTGGCAATCGCGGCGTCGTATGTTTTCAATCGCACGAAAGTCGGCTTGAATCTCAGAGCGGTAGGCGAAAACCCCGCTGCGGCTGACGCGGTCGGCATCAACGTTACGAAATATAAATATGCCGCTATCGCAATCGGAAGCGCGATTGCAGGTCTTGGAGGATCGTTCTATATTCTCGACTTCATCAAAGGAAGCTGGGAAAACGCTGCAACCGTTGCGGCAATGGGCTGGATAGCAATCGCACTTGTAATCTTCTCCCTTTGGCGTCCGGCGCTCAGCATATTCGGCGCGATACTTTTCGGTGCGCTGACGGCGGCTCCGAGCTACATCACGGGGATTTCCTTTGCCGAAATGAAGCTTTTGAAAGTTCTTCCTTATGTCGTCACCGTTGTCGTTCTTATCATCACAAGCATAAGAAATTCGAGAGAAAATCAAGGTCCCGCGGCGATAGGCGTTGCGTACTTCAGAGAAGAAAGATAATCTTTATTGAATTTTTGTATCGCTAAACACCTTTTCGAGAAACGGTATGTTTTTATAAACTTCTCTCGAAATACTTTTTAGAATGAACTAAATAAAATATAGCCTCGAGTTTTTTATAAATCGCGTTGTTATCGCAAAAATTCGAGGCTTGTTTTTTTTATGTTGGCGCTTTAGCAAAGTAGAGAACAACAGCAAAACGCTTGCCAAGAGATTTTGTTTATGATACAATATCAGTCGCAAAGGGAGGGGATTACATGGTAGATAAGGTAACAGACGCGATGAGAGAGTCGCTTTACGCCACGATTATAAAGGCAAATACCGTTGAAGAATGCAAAATGCTTCTCGACGACTTGTGTACGAAAAACGAGGTCGATCAGATGGCGCAGAGAGTTTATGCCGCAAAGCTTCTTATGGAGGGGAATACCTATTCCAAGGTAATCGCCGAAACGGATATTTCTTCCGCAACGCTTTCGAGAGTTTCTACTTGCGTAAGACACGGCGCGGGCGGATATAAAAAGTTTATAGAGACAACCAAATCTTAATATTTTTAAGTTTTTTAATTATTGACGAGACACCGCTTTTTCGAGGCGGTGTTTTTGTATGCGTAAAAAGATTTCTGTGAAGAAATTCTATTGTCTTTTTAACGTCAAAGCTTCAAATATAGAGAAAAGCTTTTCATTGACTTGCGATTTTCTATAATAATTTTGAACATAGAAAAAGAATAATCGAAGGGATAACATAACAAAAAAGTGCCAATAAAAATGCGTCGCAACGCATTTATTCGATGTTTTCGTTGCCATAAAAATATTTTCCGTTTTTTTGACAAGAATAGTAGTTGTTCTTTGGTGTAATAATAATCGTATATTATTTGAAATTACGAATAGAGGGGAAAATGAGAATTAAAAAATTAATAGCTGCGGTTTTGATGATTGCCGTCGCAGCGATTTCTATGCCGACCGCGGCGTTTGCAAAGGCGGGTGAATATGTCACCGTAGGCGGTTTTGCCATAGGCTTGGAGCTTTGCGTTGACGGCGTTGCCGTGGTTGACGTCAACGAAAAATCGTCGAACGATTTTGAGGTGGGCGACGTGATAGTCGATGTCGACGGGAAAAAGGTGGGCGATATAGCTGAGCTTAGAAAAGCCGTCAAGGATAAAAGCGGTAGCTTTTCCGTCACCGTAATAAGAAACGGCGAAGAACAAAAAGTCTTTGCGAAAAAAGGAGGAAACGGCGAGCTTGGAATTACCGTCAGAGATACTTTGCGAGGGGTGGGAACGGTTACTTACGTCAAGTCCGACGGAACGTTTGCGTCGCTCGGACATCCCGTAGGAGCGGCAAAGGGGAAAAGTCCGCTGATTATTTCAGGCGGAAGCACAAGTTCTGCCGTTGTTTTAGGGGTAAATAAAGGAACGAAAGGAAGAGCGGGAGAGCTTAAGGCGGTTTTTGTCGAGGGCGGAGAGCTTAGCGGAACGATAAAGTCCAATACGAATTTCGGCGTTTTCGGAAAGCTAAACGGGGAAGCGAATAATCCGATATATAAAAAGAAAGTGCAGGTTGCCTCGCGCGACGAAGCTTTTTTGGGTAAAGCGACGATTCTTGCTACGGTAGACGGCAAGAATGTCAAGGAATACGACATCGAGATAGTATCGCTTGCCAATCAAAAATCTCCGAGCGAGAAAGGACTTGTCATTAAGGTGGTCGATAAGGAGCTCTTAGAAAAAACGGGCGGAATAGTTCAAGGAATGAGCGGAAGTCCGATTATGCAAAACGGCAAATTGATCGGCGCCGTAACGCACGTTTTCTTGAACGATTCGACGAGAGGATACGGGATATTTGCAGAGTTTATGGACTGAGTTTGCTTTTGATGGGGTTGACATAAAATGCTTTTATTGCTAAACGCCAAAACAGTTCGAACATATAATACTCTGTGGTTCGGAAAGAAGTGCGGATTTCTGAGAATGGTCGTATTCAAGCGATATTTGAGATGATTAAAGACGCAATCTAAGAAATATATACGAAACGTTTTTTAACGTAAATGACGAGGGCTTCATATAATCATATATGAAGTCCTTTCTCGGCAAAGTTTTTTGTGCAAACATTTTGCTATACGTTCTTATGCTTGTCGTTTTCGGTTGCGGAATTGTTTTGGGAATAATTTTTTGCGACGAGTTGGTGGAAATAAGCGTCGTTTCGGAAGAATATTATCTCGTCGTTTTCGGAAGCGAAAGCGGAACGACGATTTTTTTGTCTCGCGTTGTCAATAACCTTTTTTTGTGCATTATTTTTTCTGCGACATTCATTTCGCCGTTTTTTATCGTACTTTCCGTCTTAGCGCTTTTCTATCGCGGCTTTGTTCTCGGAACCGCACTAATATCCGTAATAGCCTCTTTAGGCGGCGTAGGCGTTTTGCTATGCGTCTTTTTGATTATCCCGATTCAAATGCTTTTGCATTTTGCGTTGCTGTCGATTAGTTTATTTTATTTCAAAAGTGCGAAAAGCGGATTAAAAGAGTTTATTCCGAGCTTTTTGGGATTTTATGTCGCAACTCTTTCGGTAGCTTTATTGGAACTTTCGGTGATATATTTTGTGATACGTCCGTTGACCGTCGTTTTGTGAATAAATATTCAAGTGTTTTTTCATAATACTATCATAAAGGAGAAGTTATGAAGAAAAAGATATTGACGGTTATGTTTGCGATTTTGCTTTCCTTGGTGCCGTGCTTAGGGGTAAATCTTGCATACGCGGAAGAAATAACGGGAAGCGCAAAGGGTATGTGCCTTATGGATTATGAAAGCGGCACGGTGGTTTTCGATAAAAACGCGGACGAGAAGCTCCCCGTTGCTAGTATGACGAAAATAATGACTTTGTGCGTTATTTTCGACGAAATAAATTGCGGCGAGCTTGCGCTTGACGAAAAAATCGTCGCGTCTGAAAAGGCGCAAGGAATGGGAGGCTCGCAAGTGTTTATCGAATGCGGAGGTGAATACGAGGTCGAAGAGCTTGTGAAAGCCATAATCGTATGCTCGGCGAACGATGCGTGCGTTGCTTTGGCGGAAAGAATCGCAGGAAGCGAAAGCGGATTTGTTACGCTTATGAACAAAAAGGCGGAATCGCTTAATATGACAAACACCCATTTTGCAAACTGCACGGGGCTTCCTTGCGTAAACGGCTATTCGACGGCGAGAGATATGTGCCTTGCGATGAGAGAGCTTGCCAAAAACGAAAAGTATTTCGAATACGCAAAGATTTGGACGGAAGACTTTTTGCATCCGAAGGGAAGAGTTACGGGTATGACCAATACAAACAAGCTTTTGAGAAGAAATATCGGTGTCGATGCGGGAAAGACGGGTTATACTTCCGAGGCAATGCATTGCATGACGGCGACGGGTAAGAAAGGAGATATGCGACTTATCGCATGTGTAATCGGAGCAAGTAGCTCGAAGGAGCGTTTTGATCTTGTTGAAAAGCTTTTGAAATACGGTTACGGCGAATATGAAAGCGTTGCTCTTTTGAAAAAAGGCGAAGCGGTTGAAACGCCTCTTGACGTAAAAAGAGGTAAAGAAAAAACGCTTTACGGGATTGCTACGGAAAACTATTATGCCTTTACGAAAAAACGCGTCACGCCTGACGAAACGGTTGAAATAACCTATACGAAGAAAAACGCGCCGATTGCAAAGGGTGAGGAGATAGGATATGCGACGGTATATAAAAACGGCGAGGAAGTGAAAAGAATACCTATTGTTGCCGAAAACGAAGTGAAGCGACGCGGATTGTTTGACATATTCGGATAATTGCTATATAGTACCTTTTTGTGTGAAAATGCAAAAAGGTACTTTTTCTGTAACGAGCGTAAACGCTTTTTATATCGGCTTTAACGAAAATGCGTTTTGCCGTAAAAAGATATATGCGCAAAAAGTAATGTTTATTTCCAATGCTTTTTTGTAACTTTTCTGCGAAAGAATATACGAATAAGCAAACGCGGCGTTTTATCACTTTCTTACGGGTTATGAGCCTTTTTATTGATGTCTTTTGTTAATATATATATGGCAGTTTGCCGCAAAAAACATACGAAAAAGGTACTGTTATTTTTCATACTGTTCAAAGACGAAAATGCGTGTTAGAATGAAAACGATAAAAAATGACAAGAGGGGTAAAATCTTGGAAAATAAGAAAGGTAACGATTTTTTTGAAAAGCACGGCCACTTGATTTGGTCGTTGATGTCGTTGATTCTCGCCATATTCGTATGGTGGCTTATTTCGCTTTCGGAAGCGGGCGGAGTCGTATTCTCGTCTCCCGGCGCCGTTTTCAAACGCGGAGTCGAATACATAAAAAACGGCACACTTTGGGGACACGCAAGCTTGAGCTTATTTAGGGTCGTATGCGGCTTCTTGATCGGCTTTGTCGTTTCGATTCCCGTAGCGTTCCTTATGGGCTGGTATAAACCCGTAAGACTTTTGTTCGAACCTTGGATCAAGTTCTTGAAGTGCATTCCGCCGATTTCGTATATTCCGCTCGTAGTCGTTGCGGCAGGTATCGGCGAAAAGGCGAAAATCATAGTCATTTTCATTGCGTGCTTCCTAACTTGCGTAGTAACCATTTATCAAGGCGTATTGAACGTTGACGAAACGCTTATTAAAGCGGCAAAGGTTCTCGGTGCGAAAGACATCAATATGTTCTTAACCGTCGTAGTTCCCGCGTCCACTCCGTTCATCGTAACGGCAATGAAGCTCGGCTTGTCGTCGGCTCTCACGACGCTTATCGCCTCCGAAATGGTAGGAGCCGTCAAGGGACTCGGTACGATGATTCAGACAGCGAGCCAATACTTCATGATGGACGTAGTACTTCTCGGTATCGTAATTATCGGCGCAATCGGAATTATTCTTCAGGTATTGGTAGAATTCCTCGAGAAGAAGCTCACCGGTTGGCAGGAAAAGAGAGAGGTGTAATATGGAAAATCGCAAAGTTAAGGTTAAAATCGATAACGTATATAAAGAGTATGAGGGAAGAAACGGCAAAGTAATCGCTTTGAACGGAATGAACCTCGACATATACGAGAATGAGTTTATTTGTATAGTAGGACCTTCCGGTTGCGGTAAGTCTACGATCCTCAACATCATCGCGGGACTTTTGAAAGCAACGAGCGGAAAGGTTATCTGCAACGGACAGGTGGTTGACGGAACGGGCGCTGAAAGAGGCGTTGTGTTCCAGCAATACGCACTGTTTCCGTGGCTTACGGTTAGAAAGAACATCGAATACGGTTTGAAATATGCTGAGCTTCCCGATGAAACGAAGCCCAATATGACCGTTGAAGAATGGCGCTCTAAGACCGAAAAGGATATGAGAAAGCGCCTCAAAAAGCAAGGATATAAGGGTGAAGAGATTGAAAAGCTCGTTAACGATTATTACACCGACAACGAGCCTCCCAAGCCCACGAGAAAGTATACGGCGGAAGAGAAAAACGCAATCGTAGACAGATACCTTAAAATGGTTCAGCTCGAACAGTTTGCCGATTCTTATCCGAAAGAGCTTTCGGGCGGTATGAAACAGCGCGTCGCTCTTGCAAGAGCTTATGCAGTCAATCCCGAAATTCTTCTTCTCGACGAGCCGTTCGGCGCACTCGACGCGCAGACGAGAACGCAGCTTCAGTCCGACCTTATCGAGATGTGGGAAAAGGAAAAGAAAACCTGCTTATTCATAACGCACGACATCGAAGAAGCGATAATCTTAGGCTCTCGCGTAGTCATTATGAGCGCAAGACCGGGAAGAATCAAAGAGATTATCGACGTAAACATTCCTCATCCGAGGAACCAAAAAACGAAAATATCCGAAGAGTTCTTGAAACTCAAATCCTACATTTGGGAAAGAGTATACGAAGAGTATCTTTCGGATAGAAAATAAAGCGAAATTATTTTAAAAATCATTGGAGGAAAAATGATGAAAAAAGTATTATGTTTATTGCTCGCGTTAGTAATGACGCTTACCGTTTTCGTAGGTTGCAAGCAGACCCCCCCCGACGGAGACAAACTTACTAAGCTCAACGTAGCATATCATACAAACCTCGGCGGTGCTGCTATCGTTTGCATCGGTAACGAACAGGGTATTTGGGAAAAGTACGGCTTCGAGCTTAACCTCGTAGGATTTACTTCGGGACCCGTTGAAATCGCAGCTATGCTTTCCGGCGAACTCGATTACGGATTTATCGGACACGGCGCTCACACGCTTGCTATCGACGGCAAAGTTGACGTTCTTGCATATGAAAAGATGGGCGATGACGAAGAAATCATCACAAGCACGGATACGGGAATCAAGACTCTTGCAGACCTTAAGGGCAAGAAAGTAGGAACGACTCTCGGAACTTCCGGCGAAACCGTTTTGAGAGCTGCAATGAAAGAAGCAGGTCTTACGGACGACGACGTTTCCATCGTTAACATGGATATGGGCGCTTGCGTAGTAGCTATGGTTAGCGGTCAGATCGACGCCGTTTGCGTTTACGCTCAATACAAGAACTCCGTAAAGGATCAGTTGGGTTCTAAGGCTGTATCGCTCGCAAAGACTTCTTCGTTCGCTTCTTTGGTATCTCCTTCTTCTTGGATCGCAACTCCCGAATACATCACGAGAAACCACGATCAGTCCGTTAAGTTCTGCGCGGCTATCATCGAATGCATCGATTACTTTGCTTCTCACAAGGAAGAAACTTCTAAGTACGTAGCAGATTTCTTGGGACTTGATTATGAACAGGTTCTCGCTTCCGCTCAGGGCATCACGCTTCTCACCATCGATGAGTATGAAGAAGCTTTGAACAGCGGCAAGATCGATACGATCTATCAGCTCCAGCAGGAAAACTTCTTGGAGTCCGAAAAGATCAGCGCTAAGGTCGATACCGATACTTACGTTCGTTATGACATTATGAAAGAAGCTATCGAGCTTATCAAGGCAAACGCTAAATAAGAAATTATGTCATTTTGAGAAGTGATCGCGATTGCGGTCACTTCTTTTTATTAAAACGGTATTGAACTAATGCGGAAAATAGTGTACAATATAAAAAATCACATACTTGATTAAAAACAGAAATATCAAATAATCAAAGCGATTTTGCTATCGTGTGATTTATGTTTGGCTATAATTAAATACGGTTTTTTAGAATAATGCCGTAAAAACAAAAGGTTGAAATTCGGAGGGAAAAATGGACTGTATATATTACTCAAAAGAAGAGATGCTTGAAAATGCGAGAATGCCTATCGTCGTTCTCGAAGACGAAAAAGCCGTTTTTCAAAAATGTGCGGAGGATATGTTTTCGTGCATTGACGAAAACAACAAAAAGGGAGAAATCTCCGTTATCGTCGTTCCGATAGGACCTATCGGGCAGTACGAGATATTTGCCGATATGGTGAATAAAACGGGGTTAGACTTGACTAATACCTATTTCTTGCTTATGGACGCATATATCTTGGACGGCAAGGACTTGCCATATGAGCATAGGTTGAGTTTGAGAAGAAAAATCGACGTGCTTCTTTTCGATAAGCTTGATACGCCGTTTGAAAAATCTCATATAATTGCTATGAAAGCTGACGACGTAGGGTATCTTAATACAAGAATAGAAAGACTCGGGAAAATCGATCTTTGCGTTGCGGGAATAGGAATCGACGGACATATCGGAATGAACGAGCCGTTGGAGCTTTCTGCGGAGGAATACTTAGAAAAAGCCGTTTCGCGTATTTTGCCTTTGACTATTCAAACAAGATTAATTAGCGCGATAGGTAACTTCAAGGGCGCATTGTCCGAAATGCCCGAGTACGGAATTACTATCGGCTTAAAAGAAATGATGACGGCGAGGAAGATGAGGATATATTGCTTCAGAGATTGGCACAACTCTTGCATAAAACGCACCGTTTGCGCAAAGCCCGACGGAACGTTCCCTTCAACGATTTTGCAGCTTCACGACGACGTAATCTTATATGCCCACGAAAACATCGTCGGAAAAATATAATCTATAAGAAGTAATCTTTTATCTTGCGATAAAATCTTTGCAAAGCAAGAATGCTTTGCCACAAAACTGTCGTTTTGTGCTTCTTAGCTTGAAAAACTTCGAGTCGTAAATCCTTGCAAGCAAGTTTACGACTTCTTGTATTATAATTTAGTTTCATGTAAAGCGGTTTCTTTTTGAAAAGAATCCGCTTTTTTGTCGCTATAAAACGATTTTCTTCAATTAGGTGCAAAAAAGCAAAATGTGTGATACAATATAATGTACGGTTTTGTCGTGAGTTTTATCGTAAAGAAATTCGGACGGAGTTAATAAATGCTTCTTGTAGCAATATTGTTATTCTTAATATCCGGTGCGTCCGTCATCATCTTCAAGGTTTGGAAAAGATCCAAGTTTTTGATGATCGCCGAAATGGGCATGGTAGTGACGCTTTCGGTCATATATATCAACGGCGCGAAGAACGGCGGATTTTTGCCTGCACAGTTCGGGCTTATTTTCGGAGTTTCTTCTATTGCCGACTTTGCGAAAAACTTGGTTGTCAGATCAGACGAGCTTGCGATAGCTTTTATCGTGGCAAGGCTTTCCGTTTGCCTTGCGGTTCTATTTGACGCCGTAATAAACTCCGTCGAGCTAAGACGCTTCTTCACTAAGTATAAAATATTGTATCTTGTGGTCGCGCTTCCTGTTATCGCGGCGGGATTTATATCGGGACCGACGTTGTTTTTCAAGCTTTTCTCGAATAAGTTCGAGATTCAAAACATAGTCGTCGCTTCGATAGACGGTTTGATTATTCTATATTGCTTTGCGGCGGTCGTCATTAACCTTTTCGAGCATTTCAGAATAATGCTGTCGTGGTTTAGAAAGAGAGATATATATAGGCTTTTATGCGTAGGCGTTTTGCTTTTGCAATATTTGTTCCTTTGTACGTTCAATCCCGTTACGATATTCCAAGACTATCGTCGCGTTTTCATAAGCCTTTCGTATATCAAATACCTCAACGTATATTCGATTATGAGCCTTGTTCCGATTTTGTCTCTCGGAATACTTTTGATGATAGTGTCGATAATAAGCTTCTACTTCTATGCAAGATACGATTATGACAGAGAGAACAGAGAAATAAGGATAAAGAAAGAATTGGACGCCGCAAGCCTTGCGACTTCGGGAATGGTTCACGGATTGAAGAATCAATTGATTGCGGCAAAAATGCTCGGGAGCGACATCAAAGAAAGCGTGGAAGCGCAAAACGGCGAGAAGACCAAAGAGCTCGTCGACGAGTTCACGGAGCTTAACGCGCATATGCTCGAAAGGATAAACACACTTTATAAGTCGTTCAAGAGCATAAACACCGTTCTTGTCGCGACGGAGGTGTCGGAGGTCTTGGAACTTGTCTCCAAAAAAGTAAAAAACACGATTCCCGACGGCGTACTATATATCGAACAAAACGCTTTTTATGCAATGGCGGACGCGGAGTTTCTTTCCGAAGCGATAGCGAACCTTGTGATAAACGGTTATGAGTCTGTCCCGAAAGACAGACAGCCGATAATCAGACTTAATGCATATATGACGAGAAATCACCTCGTTTTCTCGGTGCAAGACAACGGCAAGGGCATACCGAAAGAGTTGAGAAAAAACATTTTTTCGCCGTTCATAACGACGAAAAACACGGCGAACAACTGGGGCTTGGGGCTTTGCTATGCAAGGCAGATAGTGAAAAACCACCTCGGCGACATCAACTTCGAAACGAAAAACGGCGAGGGAACGACGTTCTTTGTCGTTCTTCCGAAATACGATCTTAAGGAGAGTAGAAATGATAAGGGTCATCTTAGCAGAAGATAATGAGATATTAAGGCGCCACATCATCGATAGCCTTGCAAAAGAGGAGGACATCGAGGTCGTCGGCGAGGCTTCGACGGGCGGCGCGATATTCGAGATCGCAAAAACAACGGAGTTTGATATTGCCGTGCTTGACATCGATATGGAAAGCTCTACCGCGGGGATAATCGCCGCGGGTGAAATGCTGTCCGTCAAGCCCGAAGCGAAAATTATTTTCCTCTCCGTGCACGAAGACGACGAAACCGTTTTGGGCGCGCTTTCTTCGGGTAACGTCGATTACGTCGTCAAGTCCGACGATATGAACGTCTTAGTCAAGCATATAAGAAGCTTTGCGGGAGGCAAGCCTATGGCACTCGAGGGGAAAGTGGGCGATACCGTGAAGAGGGAATTTATCAGACTCAAAAAGACGGAGAAAAACCTCTTATATTTCATAAAGAATTTGTCGGGACTTACTTCTACCGAAAAAGAGCTTGTAAGGCTTTTGCTCCAGAACAAAACCGCAAGGCAAATAGCCGACGAACGCACGGTGGAGCTTACGACGGTCAAAACGCAGATTTCGCATATTCTCAAAAAGTGCCACGCAAAGCGTACGAAAGAGCTTGTTATGGAAATAAGAGAAAAGCAGCTCGAGGATTTGCTTTTCGATTAAAAAGTGTGCTTTTATTATTTGGTTCAATAGTTTTGATATGAAACCAAAAAACAGACGCGAAATTGAAAAACTTTAGGTGTGCATTTCGTTTCGCTAAAAGCCACATAGTATTGGCTTTTTTGAGTGGTTTTGATGTCTTTTAAATTAAACGCTTTTTCAAAGAACGCTTTCGGGCGTTCTTTTTATATGCAATTTTGCAAATCGTTTTGGGCTGTATTTTATGACAGCCACGCGATTAAATAAGCACACTGCAATCGTTTGCCTAAAAGAAACACGGGGAGACTAAAATAAATGATAAAATATAATCAAAAAATCGGGGGATAAATATGAAAGCCATTACGTTGATGTATGACAGCTTAAACAAGAAATACCTTTCGCCATACGGCGGAGAAGTGCCTACGCCGAACTTTGAAAGATTGTCGAAGAAGTGCGTTACTTTCGACAATTTCTATTGCGGAAGTATGCCTTGTATGCCTGCAAGGCGAGAGCTTCATACGGGTAGATATAACTTTTTGATACGCGCTTGGGGACCTGTCGAACCGTTTGACGATTCTTGCCCCGAGATACTTTCGCAAAACGGAATTTGCACGCACTTTGTTTCCGACCATTGCCATTATTGGCAGGACGGAGGACTTACCTATCACCAAAGGTTTGCGACGTTCGAGTTTATTCGTGGTCAAGAGGGGGACGAGTGGAAAGGAAGAGCGGGTAAGTACGGCGAGTTTAGCGGAAAGCGACTTGCCCGTCATCAAGATCCGATAAACAGAGAGTATACGCGAGAGGAAAACTGCTGCCACGCAAGGACGTTCGCCGCGGGAATGGAGTTTTTGGAGAAGAATTATTCCGACGATAATTGGTATCTTCACATGGAATATTTCGATCCGCACGAGCCTTTCGATTGCCCCGAAAAATATAGAAAGATGTTCTCTGACGATGTAAATTTGAGCGACTGGCCTTTCTATAAAACCGTTGACGGGATTGCGAACGAGAAAGAGATAAAAGAGCAGATTATTTGCTACAAAGCTTGCATTGCGATGTGCGACGATTATTTAGGCAAGCTTTTGGACTTTATGGATGAAAAAGAGCTTTGGAAGGACACGATGCTTATTGTCAACACCGACCACGGCTTTATGCTCGGCGAACACGGATATATGGCGAAAAATTATATGCCGTGCTATAACGAGCTTACCAACATACCGTTCTTTATGTATGACCCGAGACATCCCGAAAGGGGCGGAGAGCGTGCGAGCGCATTGTCGCAGACGATAGATATTCCTGCAACGCTTCTTGATTATTTCGGCGTAGAAAAGCCAAGCTCCATGCAAGGCAAGAGCCTCGCGCCTGTTTATGAAAATGACGAAAAGATTCGCGACGCTGCGCTTTTCGGATATTTCGGCAAGCATATCAACGTCACGGACGGGAGATATGTTTATATGCGTGCGGCAAGAGATAATTCGAAGCTTTTCGAATATACTTTGATGCCGTCAAGGCTTGCGTGGATGTTCGACAAAGAAGAGCTTAAAGACATTGATAAAGAGCTTTTTGACGGATTTTCTTATTGCGGAAACATTCCCATGTTGAAAATTCCCGCAAACACCGAGTATGTTCCGAATATGTCGCACTTAATGTATGACGACCATATGAAATACGGCGACCTTTTGTTTGACTTAAGAAGCGATAAAGCGCAAAACGTCAATATTGTCGATAATAAAGATCTTGTCGAGCGTATGACGGAAAAAATGATAACCCTCATGCAAGAGTCCGAAGCTCCCGCAGAACAATATGAACGTATGGGCTTTGAAAATATTTCAAAACAGTAATAAACTCGGTTCGTCGAGGTTTATTCAAAAAATCAAGCGTATGAAAACTACGCAAAAAATATGTAACCAAAGCTTTTATCCGACGTTTTTTTGACGTCGGATTTTTTTGTATTTGAGACGATATCGAAAGAATATGCTTCGTCTAACGCAAAGCTGTTTTTAGTGTTATTTTGCTTCGAAATTAAAGGCTTGTGTTACAGAACGACCAAACGGAATGACGAACCGCAGCAAAATAGGCTCCTTTTTGTTGGGGTCTGTCATTGCGTGTCGCAATGACTGAGGGATTGACAAATCTATGGCGGCAATGAGAAGCCACCGCCCTATGAGAGGTAATGATTCCAAATCTTCCGTGACAGTGAGAAGCGACTTCCTACGGTAAAAGTATAAAATTTAAAAAGATTTAGTATTCCTTTTCTCATAGAATAGTATTATATTGTCGTTTTGATTGCTTTTTACTCTGTGTTATGATAGAATAATTTTGTTGATAATAGTATTTTTAATGAGGTTTTGGTATGCATAATTTGGAAATAATGGCAGGCGTTGTGTCAAGAATGTACGGATTGGATATGTCTTTCGCCGATGACGAGAAAACTTTATCTTCGCTTTTGTGCGAGGTTTTCGAAAGATTCGACGAAAGAACGGTTCAGTTTTGCGATAATTTGTCTAAAAAAATAGCAACGCTTGACGAAAGCTCCATATATGAATATAAAGGAAATATCGGGCTAACCATTCTTATTCTCAAATGGTGCAAAAGGTATATGGTTGTGTCGCCGTTCATTTCGAAAGAATGCGATGAAGAGGATTTCGATAGGGCGTTCCCGAGCGATAAGGTTCCGGGTGATATAAGACAGCTATATAAAATGAAGTATTATGCATATCCGCGCCGCGACAAAGGCGACGTGATTAGCCTCATTAAGTCCATTATGGAAACGCTCACGCCATTTCAAAAGATGCAAGAGTTTTTGTATAAAGGAGTGGAGAACGTCAAAAGCGTTGACGAGCTTGACGTAAACAATTTTGCGCCGATAGATCATAGATATATCGCCGAGAGAAAATTCATAACCGCGATAGAAGCTGGCGATGTTCAAGGTGCGTTCAATGCGCTAAATATGATGGATGTGTCTTCGAAAACTTTGAATGTACCGTTTATTCGAGAAAAATCTGTTGCCGTGGGGTTTGCAATTTTAAGAACGATATGCAAAATCGCTGCATATAACGTCGGCGTAGCGCCTGTTGTTATCGAAGAAATATCCGCAAAGCATAGCATGATTCAAGAGTCTCTTTCAAAGTACGAAAGCCATGCTTCGTTAACCGGTAAAGTGGGTGATATGATTAACGATTATTGCGACGCTGTCAATAAGACCAAGAATCATAACTATTCGCCGATAATCAAATATGTCGTTTCGTACATAGAACTTAACTACGCAAAATCCGTCACGTTAGAGGATATTTCGAAAAACTGCGGCATATCCAAAAACTATTTGCCCCACGCGTTCAAGAACGAAACGGGCAAAACAGTTATGGAATACCTTTCCGATTATAGGCTCGATAGGGCGGCGAATTTGTTGAAGCAAACGAGTATGCCGATACAAGACGTCGGAAACGAAACGGGCTATCCCGATAACAACTATTTCACCAAGTCTTTCAAAAAACGTTTCGGTATGACGCCGTCTGCGTATAGAAAAAGCAACAAATAGCAACAATATATTTCTATTATAAACAATATTCTCCTATAATATATATTGAGTTAACTTTATAATATAAAAATAAATATATTATTAAGGAGAAAATTATGAGCAAACAAAAAAGGCAATACCCTAATGACGTCAAGACTATTTTCGGTCTTGAGGGCATGCAGGTTGCCAACGTCATCGCATCGTCGTTCATGTCGTCATACTTTTTGGTATATTTGACCGACTATGCGGGACTCGGACTTTTGGGCGCGACAATCGCTCCGATAATTCTCACTATCGGAAGAATCGTCGATGCCGTAGACGACCCCATTCAGGGATTTATCATCGATACGGCAAAGCCTAAGAAAATGGGCAAATATAGATTCTTTTGCCTACTTAGCTTAATTTTGACCACACTTTCGATATGCTTCCTATATTCCATTCCGCAAGGCTTGGTAGGAAACGTCGTATTGCTTTTCATCTACGTTTTGGCGTTCTATCTTCTTTACGATATGGGCGCCGCTTTGTGGGCGCATAACGCACTCGTTCAGAAGATGAAGTTCACGGTGGGCGAGAGAGCAAAGGTTTCCATGATCGGAAGATTCCTCGCGATATTTATCGGCGCGGTTTTCTCGACGTTTATGATGATAGTCAACGCTATCAATAAATTCGTAAACAACTTCGGAAAGGCGTTCTCCATTGCAACGGTAATCTTAGGCGTTGTTTCTTTGGCAATTTCGTTAGTAACACTTCTTCTTGTCAAGGAGGAGGAAACGGAAGACGAAAAGAAATCCGAAAACGAAGAAGAAAAGACCTCTTTCAAGGACGTTATCAACATCTTCAAGGTCAATAAAGCGTTCAACGTCAACTTTTTCGGACAGCTTTTCCGTGGCTTTGTTTATGCGCTTTTAACATCGACTACGTCTTATTACATGAAGTATGCATATTGTATAGACGCAAACGGCGTGTTTGACGGAGACGCATACGGCGTATACAGCGTTTTGTTCATGACGGTAAGTATGGCTCCGATGCTTATTGCGGCGGCTGTCAGCCCTGCAATGATGAAGAAGTTCGACAGCTCCGTGAAGCTCATGAACTTTGCTAACATATTGACTCTTTGCGCAGGCGTTATCGCGTTTATTTTGCAGCTTGTCGGCGTATTGAATATGAGCTTCTATATCTTCGCCGCCGTAATGTTCGTTTTGTTCTTCGGAAACGGTCTTGCGTTTGTCCCTGGAACAACCCTTTGGATGGAGTGCATGGACTATAACACCTATAAGACGGGCAAGCCCATGGGCGGTTCGATAAGTGCGCTTTCCGCAATGCTCGGTAAGGCACAGTCTGCCGTTTCGACCCTTTTCATCGGAATTATCTTGGCGATAAGCAAATACGAAGTTGACTCTGTTACGGGTAACTACGTAGGCGATCTTGCAACGCTTCCGTCGGTTCTCAATTGGTTCGTCGCGTCTTGCACGATAATCCCCGGACTTGTTTCGTTGGTATCGGCGATAATTTATAAGTTCTATCCGATAACGCCCGAGGTTAAGCTCCAGATGCAGGAAGCTATCAACAAAAACAAAGAAACTCCCGAAGCATAATTATATAGGTAACGAGTATTTCTCATCGATTAATCTCATAACCGAGCAAAAAGGAACGTAAGCCCATTCGTTCCTTTTTGCGTATATCGAGTAGAAAACGCCGAGAGTAGTCATGATTTATTCTGTTGGGCTGCATAAGAAGCTCTAGAAATAAGTTTTTTGGCAAATTAAAAGCAACGAATTTGAATTGTTAATTTCTTTTGTTTTAAGACTTAATAAAGCTTAAAACGCATAGTAATATATCTTCGACAACTAAATGGCAAATAATAAAGGGAAACTCTTCAATGAGTTTCCCTTTTCTATTGATATTTTTAATGTCTCTAAGTAAGTATTCCCAAGAATCTATTCTTCTTTTGTTTCGGGAGTTTTGTCGTCGTATTTCGAAAACGCTTTATATAAAAGCTTGGAGTTTATGAAAGCTATGACGGCAAGTCCCAAGAACATCCAGAACGTCAATAGATAATATGCCGAAAATTCCGCGAAAAAGTATAGCAAAATAAACGGGCAAAGATTGAGCGCAACGACAAGGATTGTCGTTGGAAGATGTGCTAACGAAAGCATAAACGCGTTTTTAAGGTGCTGTCCGAACTTGTTGTTAAAGCGGCAAATCATAGGGAAGAGCCAGCTGAAAAACCCCGATACGATAAATAGAATTATGAAAAACAACGCTTGCATAACAGCCGAGCCGTAAAGCTTTTCGACAAAGACGATGTTGTAATCCATATATAAAAGCGCGGCGACAGCAAGTAGAATCAGCGTTCCGAAAAGCGATTGCACGAAGTTATTCTTGAATGCAACGAAGAATTGCTTAAAAACGTTGGAGTCTTTTTCTTCTTTGATTTTGAACATAACGTCATACATTGCCGAGAAAGACGCGCCTATCGTAACGACGGGTATGCAGCAAATAGTGAATATCACGTTGAGGATAATAAGGTCGAGAACTCTCGATAAAAATCTGTGGATCGGTCCGTCAAGCTTGAACATTTTTTCTCCTTAAATATAATTTTCTTCTCTGTATTGTGCGGGCGTTATTCCCGTCAAACGCTTGAATGTGTTCTGAAAATGGCTTTGCGACGAAAACGCCAAATGATAAGAAATCTCCGACAGTGATTTGTTTGTCGTTTTCAAAAGCCTTTTTGCATCTTCTATTTTAAGCTCCAATATAAAAACCGCTAAGGTTTTCCCCGTAATGTGCTTAAACTTATTGCAAAGCTGCGTTCTGTTTATGTTAAGAGTTTGCGCGACGTCTTCCGTCGTAACTCTCATATCGATGTTCTTTTGAATAAATTCCTTGACTTGGATCGCCAATTTATTGCCTTTAAGCCCGTATTTTTCGTCGGCGACTTTTTTAGTGAAATCAAGAAGTATTTTTGACGATAAGGCATTGAGTTTGTCTAAGCTGTCGGTGCTTTCTGCCGTTTGAATGAAGTGATCGCTCATCGAATATGCCGTTTCGGGGGAAACTCCGCCGCGAATCGCGGCGCGCGAAGCAAGAACCGTCGAAACTATCGTGATGTTTTTTGTTTGTCTTAAAGAGCTGTTTGCAAGCTTGCCTATTTCGAAATTTACCGACCATCCGTTCAAAGATAAATTGGTGAGCTCGTTGACGTTTCCTTCTTCTACTAAAGAATATAGCTTTTGCTCGAATTCCCAACTATTATGAGGTCTTGCAGTGGCCCTTGTTTTTGATTTTTTCGGCGGCGGTTGAATGTCGAGGGTTTCTGCGGTTGTCATATTATTGCCGAAATAGTCTAACGGATCGATATTCGTGTCTTTTGTGAATAGGTAACTAAGCGTGAAAAAGATCTTGTTGAAATTATCCGAAGTAAATTTTGTCGCATATGACAAATAGTCATAAAGCGGGTCGAGATATTCTCTCGGCTCGCCTAATCTTTGAAGTATTCTGAGACACTCGGGTCTATCTATGTCGCTTGTCGGAACGGGACCTATAACGTAAGTTACTATTTCCTCCGTTGGGGATGTATACTTTGCGATTCCGTAAAAATATAAACCGTCGTCTATGACGGAGAAATTCGTTTTTGTCGAAAAGATTTTGTTTGTTATGTTTTCGGCGGTATTGAAAGGAAGAGGCGAATTCGAGATACGCTTAACGAGAGTTTCTCCTTTGAAAAGAAACACTTGCCAGTTCGAAAAGTACGAAAGCATTGTGCATATAAATATGTGTTCGTCAATCGTCATTTTTTTTCCATCCTTTCAAAATCTGTAATTATTATACAATGATTGAAACAGAAATGCAATACAAAACGGCATTTTTGTGTTAAGTTTATTTTATTGATGAAAAAAATTTGTGATTTTGGAGGAAAAATTGTGGCAGGACTTAGTTTGAGACATATATCGAAGGTATATGACAATAAGGTTAAAGCCGTTGATGATTTCTCGATGGAAATCGAGGACAAGGAATTTATCGTTTTCGTAGGACCGTCGGGTTGCGGAAAATCCACAACATTACGTATGATTGCGGGCTTAGAGGAAATAACCGACGGCGAGCTTTATATCGATGGCAGAAAGGTCAACGACGTAGAGCCTAAGGACAGAGATATTGCGATGGTATTCCAAAACTATGCGCTTTATCCGCATATGACGGTTTATCAGAACATTGCTTTCCCTCTTCGCATGAATAAGGTCCCTAAGGACGAAATCAGGCGTAGGGTTATGGAGGTCGCGAAGATTCTCGACATCGAAGAGTATCTTGAAAGAAAGCCTAAGGCGTTGTCGGGCGGTCAAAGACAGAGAGTAGCACTTGGACGCGCAATCATAAGAAAGCCCAAGGTTTACCTTTTGGACGAGCCTTTGTCTAACCTTGACGCAAAGCTAAGAGCTGCGATGAGAACGGAGATAAGCAAGCTTCACGAGGCATTGCAGATCACCTTTATTTACGTAACGCACGACCAAGTAGAAGCTATGACGATGGGAACGAGAATCGTCGTTATGAAAGACGGCGTCGTTCAGCAGATAGATACTCCGCAGAACCTTTACGATCATCCCGTCAATAAATTCGTAGGCTCCTTTATCGGAACGCCGCAAATGAACTTCTTCAACGGAACGCTTCATGAAAACGGAGATCTCGTTTTCGCTAATAACCAAAAGATTAACCTTGGCGAAAGCAGAATGAAAACGCTTGAAAGCATCAATGGTTCGAGAGAGGTTTTTTTGGGAATCCGTCCCGAAGATATTCACTTAGCTGGCGAAAACGAAACCAACGTCGTCAAGGCGAGAATTGAAATCGTCGAAGCTCTCGGAAGCGAAAAACTCGTATATTCGGAGCTTGACTTAGTTAAGAAAACGGACAAGGTCGTTGACGAAAACGGTAACAATACGACGGTAACCGTCAAGCTCGGAGCGAGAGATCCCGCAACGAGAGGTGAGGTCGTCAACTTCACGTTCGACGTAGATCATTTGCACGTATTCGATAAAACGACAGAAAGAACGCTTTCGAAATAAGGGGAACGGATATGGCAAAAACGAAAGAGGTTAACCTTTACGAGAAAAAGACGACGTGGAAACACGACTTCAAAATGAATTGGCGTTGGTACCTTATGTTCCTTCCCGTCGCCGTATATTTTATAATTTTCAACTACGTTCCTATGGTCGGGCTTGCAATGGCTTTTGAAAACTACAAGCCGCAGCTCGGAATATTCGGGAGCGAATGGATTTGGTTCGACAACTTCATCAAGTTCTTCACCGATCCGAGCTTTTGGAAGCTTATGAGAAACACCTTTATGATAAGCCTTTTGGGACTTGTCATAGGTTTCCCCGTTTCCATTATATTTGCCTTGCTTCTCAATGAAATAAGGCTCACTTGGTTCAAGAAAACCGTTCAGACGATTTCGTACCTTCCGTACTTCGTTTCGATGGTCGTTATCGCGGGGCTTATCATAGAGTTCGTTTCCACCAACGGCGTAATAACGAATTTCCTCGTCAATGTCTTCGGAATGGAAAGAGAAAACTTGCTCCAGAATCCCAAATATTTCTGGTGGATAAACCTTTTCTCCGATATTTGGCAGGGCATGGGTTACGGCTCAATAGTTTATATCGCTGCGATAACCAACGTAAACCAAGAGCTTTACGAGTCTGCCGCGCTTGACGGAGCAAACAGGCTTAAACGAGTTTGGCATGTTACTATTCCCAGCATTATGCCTACAATCGTAACGATGCTCGTTCTCCGTTGCGGAATGCTTATGACTGTCGGTTATGACAAGATTCTTCTTTTGTATAACCCCAGTATCTATGAAACCGCCGACGTTATTTCGACATACATCAACCGTCAGGCGTTCACGGGCGGAAAGTTCGGATATTCTGCCGCGGTAGGACTGTTCAATTCCGTAATCGGAACGTTGCTGCTTCTTCTTTCCAACTTCTTAAGCGGCAAGCTTGCGGATACGAAGGTGATTTAAGGAGGGCGCGATATGATAGAAAAAACATCTGTTTCGAGAGTAATTTTCAATATATTCAACTACGCGTTCATGATACTTATCGCTCTTGTTTGCATAATGCCACTTTGGCACGTTATCATGGCAAGCTTTTCCAATCCCCGTCTTTTGATGGGAAACAGCGGAATTATCTGGAAGCCTTTGGGTGAAATAACCTTAGACGGATATAAGCTCGTTTTGAATAACGAAAAAATCGGCACGGGTTATCTCAATACCATTATATACGTCGTAGCGACAACTCTTCTCGGCGGCGCTTTGACTCTCATTGCGGGATACGTTCTTTCAAGAAAGACGTTGAAGGCAAGAATGCCGATGACGTTGTTTGTCGTCTTCACGATGATGTTCTCCGGCGGTCTTATCCCGACATATATGGTAATTCGTAGTTTAGGAATGCTCAATACCCGTTGGGCGATAATAATCCCGGGAGTTATCAATGCGTTCTATATTATAATGATGAAAAACAGCTTCGAACAGCTTCCGACAAGCTACGAAGAAGCCGCGCTTATCGACGGAGCAAGCCCTACGAGAATTCTTATCGAGGTATTGATTCCCCTTGTCAAATCGACTATTGCGGTTGTCGTTATGTTCAATATCGTTCAGGTATGGAACTCTTGGTATCCAGCGTCGATCTACTTGACGCTTAGAAGAGATTATTGGCCTTTGCAGCTTATCATGCGAGAGGTTTTGATAAACAACGATACGTCTAAGGTTCTTACGGCGCAAGACGCTTTGGGAGCTGCGGACTTGACGTCCAACTTGGTTAAGTATTGCGTAACGGTCGTAGGAACGCTTCCCGTTCTTTTGGCTTATCCGTTCGCGCAGAAGTACTTTGTTAAGGGCGTTACATTAGGCGGAGTTAAGGGCTAAAACAGCCTTTAATATAAAATATTTCAAATTAAATTTGGAGGAAAAATGATGAAAAAAGTATTTGCAGTTTTGCTCGCAGTCGTTCTTCTTTTGTCTTGCGGATTATTGTCCGCTTGTCAGAAAGACGATAGTGACGGAGTAATCACGGTTTGGCTTTACGGTGACGATTTGAATTATTATCCCGATTATAATTCAAATCCTATCGTTACTACTATTGAGAAGAAGTTCGGCGTGGACATTCAGTTCCAGATCCCTGCGCTCGGAAGTGAAAGCGATAACTTCAACCTTATGCTCGGAACGGGCGATTATACCGACGTAATATCTCTTGCGTATTCTCCCGATACGGCTGCGGTTCTTTATGAAGACGGAGTTATCGTCGATATCGCACCTTACTTAGAGGAATATATGCCTAACTATTGGAAATATCTCAACGATAACCCCGAGGCTAAGGCTGCTATAACGGACGACGAAGGACATATTTTCAACATCTTGACGGCGTCTAAAACCGAAGACGAAACGATGTGGGGCGGACTTGTTTATCGTCGCGACATCATCGAGACCATGACCGGTGGATATGTATCTTTCCCGAGCGGAAACGAAGAGCCTACGACCATCGAAGATTGGGAATATATGCTCGGACTTTTCCAGATGTATTTCGAAGCTGCTAAGCTTAACGGCGGAAGCGCAGACTATGCATGCCTTATTCTTCCTTACAACGGATATTTCTACGGCGGCGAGCTTATCTCGGGCTTCGGAATCGGAACCGCTGCGATAGCTGTCGAAAACGGTAACGTATATTTGGGCGCAACGAGAAACGAGTTCAGAAATTATCTTGAAAAGATGCACGAATGGTACGAAAAAGGCTGGATTTATCAAGATTTCGCGTCGAGAGTTAACGATTCGTTCTATCTCCCCAATACGGCTTTGACATACGGCAATGCCGCTGGTATTTGGTACGGAATCGCAGGCGCTCAGGCGGGTTCGGCTATGAGTATGCCTCAATACGGCTTATACTATGACGTTCAGCCTCTCAGAACTCCTCTTGATACCGAACACGGCGTTACGGAATCTCACGCACTTTTGAATTGGACAAACTTCAGCTCGAGCAGCGGTTATGCAATTACGACAAAGTGCGGAAAACAAGATATGTTAGACTTCATGACCGCAATGGATTGGCTTTTCACCGAAGAGGGCGGAATGATCGTAACGTTGGGTCTTACCGAAGAATATGCTAAGGATAACGAAGTATATCAAAAGCTCGGTCTTGAAAAGGGCGTTTGGGGCTATAACGATGACGGTACGCTTTGGTTTGACGAAAGAGTTCGTGGCGAAAATGCGACTATTGAAAACGGAGACCTCGTCGGAATCAGACTCCCCGGTCATAAACATCCCGAAATCGAAAAACAGTTTGCTGCCGAAATCGTTCTTAAGTGCGACGAAGTTTGGACGGAATGCGGAAGAGATTGGAATTATCCCGCAGAAATCGTACTCAATTCCGAACAGAACGAAGTTCACTCCGAGTATTATCAGAACATTATGGACTGCATAGCGCAGTACGCACAGAAGTTCATTATGGGTACGCTTGAGCTTAACGACGCTAACTGGGCTAAGTTCCAGAACGCCCTCAAGACTTTCCACGTAGACGAATATGTCAAAGTATATCAGGAAGCATACGACAATTACGTTTCTAAGATGAACTAATTGGCTATCTAAAAGCATTTTAATAGCTTTGATAAACTAAACTAACTAAAAAGCAATTGAATGACTTTTTAACCTTAAACCCCTTGAAAAGGCACGGATTTTCTCCCGTGCCTTTTCGCATGCGTTTATACTTGGTTTTTAATTATGATAAACACTCATAGGGCGGTTTAACTTTCATTGAAAAAGGCTCCCCACAACGTAAAAGGAGCCTATAATAAGGATAGTTATTATTAAACCGACGGCGGTAGCAGAGCCACCGCCCTACGTGTAGGAAAGATTGAAAGTTGTTTTAAACTTATATACTATCATTTACTCGTCATAAACATAACGTTAATACTATTGAAATCATTCTTTAACCAGTAGGGCGGAGGCTTCTCATTGCCGCCGAAATTAAAACAAGGCTCTCTTAGCAAGGGAGCCGGCTCGGCATCTCCGAAAGACTAAAGGGATTGACATATCGCCACGATAAAAACTTTTTTATGGGGCTGTCTGCGAAAAATTAAAGGCATTGACTATTGCCACGGCGATTGTGTAAAGTTAACAAAAAATACGATCCCACCGACACGGCGTTATAGTGCCGTGTTACCCCCCCTTTGTGAAAAGGAGGTAGAGAAATAAGGAAGGCTCCCTTTGAAGGGAGCTGTCGCTATAAGGCGACTGAGGGATTGTTGCCTATATTAAAAAATTAAATTTTTTTCCAAAATTACTTTTTCAAATCGAAAGATTGTCGTATAAAAACAAATCGGAAGAAAGGAATTCGCTCACCGACATATCGAATCCGTCGGCGATAATCACCAATGTTTTCAAGGTAACGCCCTTTGTTTTGCCTTTCATAATGCTTTTGAGTGTTTCGTGCGAAAGCCCGCACTTTTGTTCGAGCTTGTATTGCGTCATGTTGCACTTTTTAAGAAGCTCCTTTGTTCTTATGGTGACTGCTTCGTTAATGTGCATAATTATTTTTCTCCTTATAACATTTGTCAGTTATAAGTGTATAATTATTTATTTTAATATTACGGGTTAAATTTCACCCAAATGCTTGACAATAGGCGTTTGCAAGATATACAATGAGTTAAAAATAACCCATAATTCGATATTATGTTACAAAGCGAAACAACTCGACTTGTGTGCATATATAAAACGCTTTTATTTTGAATGTGTCGATGTTTCGCCTTTCGATAGGCTTTTGTTGAAGATTTTATTTAGATGGGCATATAAGTTTCAGATTTATTTAGACCTTTTGGCAAGTGAAGCTTGCTTGAAATAAAAAGGAAAGGAGAAAAGAATATGAAAAAACTAAGCGTTATTATCGCATTATGCCTCGTTCTCACGATCGGCGGCGTCTATGCAACATTTAGCTATGCGACGGAAAATGTTGACTCTAAATCTGGAGATGTCGGAATAACACTGGCGCAAGCTGTAACTGATACTCCTAAAGGAACAATAAATATGTTGTTAACTGATAATCCGGGAATTACTATTGACGATGCGGGTTATCTTGAAAAAGGCGATGGGTATCAGACTTATGTAGTTGGCGGACATGTAAATGGAACGTTAAAGTTGAGCTTTACGCCTAACTCTGGTTCTGGCACAACTCATATTAAAGTAAAAGTGACTGTAACCACATCGTTTGAAAATAGTTATAATGATGACGGAACTAATAAACGAATACTTAATTTAAGCGAATACACTAATGATGCTCTATTGTCAGAAATTACTATCCCCCTATCCGATTTAATTCAAATAAATGGTGACATTACACTTTCAACATATAACAAATATCAAAACTATAGTGACGCATTAGGAAATAATCCGACAATCACCATTACGGTTGAAGAGGTTGAATAATCAGAATAGCTTGTTTTTTTAAGGTCAATACAAATAAAATCTAAACTATGACCGATTTTGAAATATACGTATTAATACTCTGCGGAATTGTGTTGGCGTTGTTGACGGCAACCTTTTCGTGGTTAATCTCGTATATTTACAGACTTCAAATCAAAGGCATTCGAGGCGGTTTGTTCGACGTCGAGATTGCGGAGGAGTTCGAGCGTATCGAAAGGCAAAAGACTCGTTCCAAGGCGGCTCACGTTATTGTCGATATAATCGTCCCGAGTATCATTTGCATTGCATTGGTCATAGTTTTTGCTTTTTCGTTGAGCGTTGACATAAACAAAAACAAAAAGGTCGGCGTAGTGCCGCATTTGAAAGTCGTTCAAAGCGGTTCTATGGCGATAAAACACCAATCGAACGAATACCTTGTCGAGAATAATCTCGACGATCAGCTGCAAATATTCGACGTTATCGTCATCGATTCGCTCCCGAAAGAAGAGGACTTGAAAATATACGACATCGTCGTATATAAAGATTTCACCGACGGAGCGCTCGTCGTTCACAGAATTATCGAAATAAACATCGCCGAAGACGACAGCGGCGAAACGTGGTATTTGTTCAAAGGGGACGCCAACCAATATGCCGACAGATACCCCGTCAGATATTCCGATATGATAGGAATATATAGCGGAACGCGTATTCCGTACGTCGGCTCGTTCGTTACCTTTATGAATTCGCCCGCGGGGTATTTGTGCGTACTTCTCGTTATAGGCGTTCTTGCCGTTATGCCGATTATAGATAAAAAGCTCGACAAGGCGAAAGCCGAAAGGTTCGGAACTTTTGAATTGAACGGAAACTTTACCGACGACGCTCAAGCTTTTGAAGATAACGAAGCAAGCGTTGAAGACGATATGGATAATATTCAGACGACAAAGCAAACTCAAAGCGATTTTGTCGAACAAATTATTATCACTTCGGGTATGACGAGGTTAGATAATATCAATGATGTAAACATAGAAGCTGACGAAACGCGTGAAGAGTATGTGGGCGACTCTATCGTTGAGACTGACGAAATAAGCGTAAGTAACTTAAGTGAAGTTGACGACGACGATTTTGTCGATTAGGGCAACGAATAAAGCAACATATGATTTGCTGAAGAATCCAAGTTCTTGGCGCTCAAACTTGACGTAAAACAAATACTTCGAAAGTTGTTGCAATAAAAAAGTATCGATATGATAAAAAGAAACGTAAAAATCTATATATTTTTATTTATCTTATTGATAGTTTCCGTCTATTCCGTCGGAAGCGTTTTCGCCGTGTTCGCATATCCCGAGGGGCGCGCGGAATCCGCTACGGACAGTTTGACGGCTGTTCTTGGCAACTTTGGCTTCAAGACCGACGAAGATATCGCACATATGATAGCGGATAACGTTATTGAAAGCCTTAATAACAAAGACTCAAAGCTAAATGCCGCAATAGAAAGCAGAAAGAATTTTGCTAATACGATCGGTAATAAGGACGCTTGGCATACTGGCGGAGGTTTGGGATCTTGGGTCGGTTTTGCAAATATTAACACAGAGGTTTTAGGAACTGGCGCTGATACCGACGGTTGGTCGTATATCATTTATTATCGCGATGGGGCTGACGGAAACACTTATATTCTTTATACGACAAATTGTGAGATTACTAATGAAAATGTAGAGAATAAGGATTATGTATATCCGATATATAAAACGATTATGACAAGAACAAGTACAACGCTTGCGGACGAAACGATTGTTTATTCCGATTTTGTCGCAGGAGAAACGAAAGTCGGATATTCGATGAGTGCATATTATTCACATTCGCTCACGGGAAGTTCATTTATTCAATCTCCTTCTTGGGATCCGACATATTGGTATCCCGGCGAACCGCCGACTATGACAAATTGAGTAAAATCGCAATCATACTATCTTATTCATTGATAGTCTCACAATTAAGTTTTAAGACAATCAATTTGCAACTAAAGTTAAACTCGCTCATAATGCACGAAGTCTAAAACTTGCTTGCAATGGCTTATGACTTCGCAGCATTTCAACTTTTACAAAGAAATCTATCGTGCCTTAAAGGTTAGTGCTTTTAAGGCGCGATTTTTTATATAGTTTTTTATTGTTTTGAACCGAAAGCGTCTTTACTTAACATATTGGTTTTTTGAATTATAGCTTATATCGCGTGGCGGAAAGCGTGTTTATATTGCGTAAAATCGTCGCAAAAAATCGCGATATAATAATTCTATACGAAAAAAACCTTAAATTTTGTCCTAAAATAGGCATAGGTTGATAAGTTCTGTCTTGTAATCGCGTTTTTTCTGTATTATAATATATATAAGAGAGTTAATTTAAGCAAATCGTTCTTTTGCGCTTGCGATACGTTTTTTATTTGGGAGAAAAACATTGTCGTAAGATAGTCGTAACTATTTTATGTCAGTGTTAATCTTTCAAGATTAAGACAAAAAGCGTGACTTTTTTGAATTTTTTGCAAAGGCTTTTATTGCTTTTGGCGATATAGAAAATGGAGGAAAAAGATGAGAGAAGTAAAGAACTTTGCTGAAGCACTCGACGCATTGGAAGCATTGGGCGTCGAGGCTATCGAAAACCAACAATCCAACCACGTCGAAGAATCGAGAGAGCTTGCGAGATGTCTTATCAAGCAAATGAAGCTCAAAGAAAAGGTTTATATGGTCGGCGGACATTGGGTTCCGTTCCGCGAGCTTATGCACGGAAGAATTTATAACGTATTCCCGATCCCCGGCGGCGGTTGCAAGAGGCTCGGAATTCCGCCCGCGCTTTTCTCGGACGGCCCGAGAGGAGTCGTTATGCAAAACTCCACCGCGTTCCCGACTTCCAACGTTCGTGCGGCGGCATTTGACGACGGGTTAGAAGAGCAAGTCGGCGACGCTATCGCAAAAGAGTGCATAGCGCACGGAGCGAACTATTTCGCCGGCGTTTGCATAAATCTTCTTCGTCATCCCGCTTGGGGAAGAGCGCAAGAGGCTTACGGCGAGGATCAATATTTGACGGGACGTTACGGCGTAGCATTGACGCACGCTCTTCAAAGAAGAGGCGTAATTTCTTGCCCGAAGCATTATGCTTTGAACTCTATCGAAAATTTGCGTTTCGAAGTTGACGCTAAGTGCGACAAAGAAACGCTCAACGACGTATATTTATATCACTTCAAAAAGTGTATCGATGCGGGCGCCGGCTCTATCATGGGCGCGTATAACAAGGTTAACGGCACCTATTCGTGCGAGAGTAAGGAGCTTTTCACCGACATTTTGAGAAACGAGTGGGGCTTCGAGGGCTTCTCGATTTCCGACTTTGTTTGGGGCGTTCATGAGGGCGTAGAGTCACTTGAGGCAGGTCTTGACATCGAAATGCCTATCACGATGAAGCGCGGCGGAAAACTCAAAAAAGCGGTCAAGAGCGGGAAACTTGACGAAGCCGTTCTCGATAAGGCGTGCGAGAATATCATTTCGACGCTCATTCGTTTCGGCGTAATATTAAGAAAGGAATCTTTCGGCAAAGAAGTTGTCGTATGCAAAGAGCATCAGGATCTGGCAAGAACGGTTCTTGAAAAGGGTACTGTTTTGTTGAAAAACAACGGCGTTCTTCCTATTACGAACACAAACGAAAAGATCGCGATAGTCGGACGTTTTGCAAACGATAAGGTTATCGGCGATCACGGCTCGAGCTGCGTTTTCCCGCCGTATATCGTAACTCCTTACGAGGGACTTAAAAAGGTATATAACAACGTCGTCGTCGAATCGTCGAGCGATATAGAAAAATGCAAAGCCGCTTCGAAAGACGCCGAGAAGATTATCGTCGTTGTCGGAAATAACTTTGAGGACGAGGGTGAATTCGTCGCGAAAGGCGGCGAAAAGGTCGTTAAGGGCGGCGACAGAACGACGCTTCGTATGCATAAAGAGGACGTTGACCTTATCACTTCGCTTTCTTCGCTCGGGAAGCCCGTTGTAGTTGTTTTCTACGCAGGTTCTGCCGTTATTATCGAAGAGTGGAAGAACTGCGCCGATGCGATTTTATATGCAGGCTACCCGGGACTTGAGGGCGGCAACGCACTTGCGAATATCATTTCGGGCAAGGTCAATCCGTCGGGCAAGCTTCCGTTCACGGTTGCTAAACGCGAAGAGGACTATCCCAAGTTCTTGTATTCGGGCGAGGGTAAAGAAATCGTTTATGAATACTATCACGGCTATGCGAAGTTCGAAAAGGAAAATATCGCTCCCGCATATCCGTTCGGATACGGACTTTCCTATACGTCGTATGAATACGGCGATATGACCGCAAGCGTTGAAGGCGATAACATCGTTGCCAAAGTATCGGTCAAGAACGTCGGCTCAGTTGACGGCGAGGAAGCCGTACTTGCGTTTGTCGGCTCAAATATCGACGGTAAGCCGCATAAGCTTTTGAAAGGCTTTAAGAGAATTGCATTGAAAGCCGGCGAAGAGGGCGAGTGCGAAATCGATATCAAAAAAGCCGATCTCGAGCTTTATAGCAATGATTTAGGTGCGTGCGTAGTTCCGAAGAACGTAACGGTATACTTAGGCGCAAACGTTGAAGAAGCGGAAAAGAGAAGCGTTGCGATCGAGCTTTGATGGCTTAACGGCATTTAGCAAATAGTTGCTTTTGCCGATGTAATCGTAGTAATATTATTATATAAGCAATTCGCGCCTCGACAAATAAGTCAAGGCGCATAAAATAATTTTGACACAATAGGAGAAAGAAATGAAAAAACAGGCGTTTAACCCATATTTGCCGTCGTATGAATATATCCCCGACGGCGAGCCGCACGTTTTCGGCGACAGAGTTTATGTGTACGGTTCTCACGACGAATTCAACGGCAAAATGTATTGCAAGAACAACTACGTTTGCTATTCCGCTCCCGTAGACGATCTTTCCGATTGGAGATTCGAGGGTGTAATTTATGACAAAAAGCAAGACCCGTTCGCAAAAACGAGACTTATTCCCGAACCGTGCTTATACGCGCCCGACGTTACGAAAGGCGTTGACGGCAGATATTATCTATATTACGCGTTCGATTTCAGAGGCGTTATTTCTGTTGCCGTTTGCGACACGCCTTGCGGAAAATTTGAATACTACGGCGACGTACATCACAAAAGCGGCGAGCTTTACGGCAAAAAGAAAGGCGATAAATTCGCGTTCGATCCCGGCGTTCTGACTGACGACGACGGAAGAGTTTGGCTATATAGCGGATTTGCTCCGCAGTTTGACAATCCTATGGCGGCAAAATTCTTTAATAAGGTCGGCAATGATGTCATCGAGCTTGAACAGGATATGCTTACGATAAAGTCCGTCAAAGACTTGATTGTAGATGCAAGAAACGGCAAGGGTACGGAGTTTGAGGGACATGAGTTTTACGAAGCAAGCTCGATAAGAAAGTTTGACGGAAAATATTATTTCATCTATTCGTCTACTTTGTCTCACGAGCTTGCGTACGCCGTTTCCGATTATCCCGACAAGGGTTATTCTTACGGCGGAACATTGCATTCGAACTGCGATCTCGGAATTTCAAACGAGCCTCAGACTTTCTGGGGAAACAACCACGGCTCGATTGAAAGAATCAACGGAAAGTTCTATGTTTTCGGACATCGCCAGACCAACTGGCACGAGTTCTCCCGTCAGGGAATTGCGGAAGAAATCGAGTTTAAGGACGGCAAATTCTTGCAAGCCGAGCTTACTTCCTGCGGCTTGAACGGAGGGCCGCTTGCAGGAAGAGGTGAATACGAAGCAAGAATCGCTTGCACGCTTTCCGCTAAAGACGGCGTTTGTAAGTCCGACATGAGTTTTTCTAAGAAAAAGAAAAACTATCCCGCCTTTACTCAGACGGGAAAGGACAGAGAGAACAATCCCGATCAATACATCGCAAATATGCTCGATGGCTCGACTGCTGGATTTAAGTACTTTGCGTTCGATAATCTCTCGACAATAACCGTTTTTGTTAAAGGAAAGGCTGAGGGCGAAATGTATGTTTCCGACGAAAACGGCAATGAAGTTGCAAGAATTCCCGTTACGGCAGAGAAAGAGTATAAGCCGTTCAAGGCTCAGGCAAAAATCGACGACGGTAAGCATGCGCTATACTTCACGTACGTAGGAAAAGGCGCGGTAGATTTCAAATCTTTCATTCTCGAATAAGAATGAAATAGTATAAAAGGTTCGATGAAAAGTCGAACCTTTTTTGATAGTATGTCAATTGTGTTTCAAACTTAGAAGCGCAAAACGATAGTTTTAAGGCAAAGTATCTTTGCTTTTAATTGGTTATATTTAGATAATATAATCAAATTGCAAATCCTTTGATAAAATCATTTTATAGTATTAATTGATTTGTTGCTTTTCTTGTCTTTTATCTCGGGAGAAAGTGCAATAGAATTCCAATGAAAGTGGATATACAAAGCAAAAGAGCGAGCCGTTTGCTCGCTCTTTTGTGCCCTTGTGAGCCGTTTTATATAAGGAAGGAAAGAAATTGCGGTAAATCTCCGACAAGAGGCTTTACCCAATCGATGAACTCGTCTGTAACAAATGTCTTGTCGGGTGTCATGAAGTGCTCGGGGAAAACCTTTTCCGTCAACATGACTTTTTCGATGGGAATGAGCTTGGTTTGCATGACATATGGTTTTGTCGAAATACGTTCAAAGCCGACCATAACTTTCGATATTCCCGAAAGCGCCGCTTTGACTGCTTCGCTTCCCGCAATGAAAGCCTCTTCGATATCGACTTTCGACGCGTATGTATAAGAACATCTTTGAAGAAGTCCCGGTTTTTCGCTTCTTGCTTTGATTCCGAGGTTTTTCAAAATCAAATTCTGAAGATGAGCCGAAACGTCTCCGAAATATGTCGCTCTTCCGACTGTCAAAATCGGTTCGACGACGGGCTTTCCGTCAAGTCCTTTCAAACCCTCCGACGCGACAATGCAAACGCCGCCCTTTTTGCGGAATAGTCTTTCCGCATCGATAAGGAATTTTTCTTCATCAAAGGGATTTTCGGGAAGATAAAGAAGATCGGGCGCGCCGAAGCCGTCTTCTCTTGCCAAAGCTGCCGCTGCCGTAATCCAACCGACGTTTCTTCCCATGCTTTCGATTACCGAAACGTGAATGGGAAGTCCCGAGATGTCGCAAGCCGCTTCTTTGACGGAAGCTGCGATATATCTTGCCGCCGAAGCATATCCCGGGGCGTGATCGGTTTCCATAATGTCGTTGTCAATGGTTTTAGGAATTCCGACGACGACTATATCCTTGCCCGCGGTGTGTTTTGCGATGTTTCCGCAAGTATCCATAGAGCCGTTGCCGCCGTTTACCAAAACATATTTGATGTCGTGTTTAACCAATATTTCGGCGATTTTCTCGTAATCCTCGCTTTCGAGAGGGAATCTGCTCGTGCCGATTGCGCTTCCGGGGGTTATTTTGAGCTTTTCGATGTTGCTGTCCGAAACGTTCGTAAGATCCAAAAAGTCCTCGTTTATAAGTCCTTTCGAGCCGTAACGCGCGGCAAGAATCTTGCCTTGGAAACGCTCTTTTTTAAGCTCTGACAAAACGCCTGCCAAAGAGCTGTTTATTACGCTTGTCGGCGCACCGCCGTGCATGATTAAAATATTAGACATAAAAATATCCTCGCTTTTATTCACTTAAATTTTATCATATTTTGCTTTTACTTCAATTTATTCGTACGCAATCGTTTGCTTTATTGAAAAGGTTGTGCTAATATGTAATTGAAAAAGGTTTGATTGAAAATGCTTAAAAAACGGATTTCGGAGGGGATTATGTCAACGATAAAAGACGTTGCTAAGCTTGCCGAGGTTGCACCCTCGACGGTGTCGAGAGTACTTAACGGCGAGAACAAATGTGCGACGGAAAGCGTGAAAAAGAGAATATTCGATGCGGCGGCAAAGCTCGACTACGTTCCGTCGCAAGCTGCAAAATCTCTTAAGAGAGGAAAGGACGCGACGCCGGCAAACAGAATATCCATTCTTTATGCGAGGAATTCAAGCATAGAAGATTCGTATTTTTCCGACCTTGCCCGATTTGTCAAGCGTGAAGCGATAAAGGCCGGGTGCTTACTTGGAGAAGAATACTTCGGCGACGAGGACGTTGCTCCGAAAAAAAGCGAGGGGCTTGTCGTTTTGGGGCGTCCGAGAAATTCTCTGGGCGGGTTTATCTCGAAATTCGGAGGGAGAGTTGTTTACGTAACGCTTAACAAAGTCGGTTCCGAGACCGATCACGTTTTGTGCGACGGAAAAGAGGCTGCAAAGCTCGCAATGAAGTACCTTTTCGACAAAGGACATAGGAAAATCGCGTATATAGGGGAGTATTCCGACGAAATAAGGTATGTCGGATATAAAGAGTTTTTGATTGAAAACAGACTTGAATTCCGCGGCGATTACGTAATAAACACATCGATGAGTATTAGAGGCGGAATGAGAGGTGCGGAGGAACTTGTTAAGCTCAGCGATCTTCCGACGGCTGTTTTTTGCGCCAACGACTTGACGGCGATTGGCGTTATCGAAAAGCTAAAAGAGCAAAAGATCAAGGTGCCCGAAAAGCTTTCCGTCATAGGAATAGACAACATTCCGAAAGCGGAGGAGATAGAACCTATGCTTACGACGGTCAGCGTTCCGACGAGGGAACTGGCGCATTTTGCCGTTATGACGCTATGCGATAAGCTAAGCGGCGGTCATACGATTAACGCGATGACGTTTTTGCCTCCCGCGCTTGTCGTTCGAGACAGCGTCAAAAAGCGTTAAACAATTAAAGAAATGATTGCTATAAGACAAATGAAACAAAATGCAATCGTTTGCGTAACAAGCCGCGGGTCGGCTTGTTTTTTTATTATATAATTATTTTGAAAAGGCATAAATTGCCGTAATTTCGGAGGACAAAATGAAGTATATTTACCTTAACCTGAAGCGTTTCGACGTTCCGAAAACCGAGGGCGGCGCAAACGACATCGGTAGCGCGAAAGAGTGGGGCAAAAAGATAGTCGAGGGTATTGCGGAAGGAATTGAAAACTATGACGACATTTCCTTTGCGGCATATTTTCCCGAGGGCTATATAATCGACGCGGCAAACGCATCTCACGGAAAGCTTGAGATCGGATGTCAGGGCGTTTATGAAAACGACGTGGAGGTCGGCGGAAATTTCGGCGCGTTCACGACGCTACGTACGGCAAAGTCGGCAAAATTCCTCGGCGCGACGACTGCGCTTATAGGACATTGCGAAGAAAGAAGAAATTTGAAGAGTATTATATCGCTTGGCGGAGGAAATAATTTCAACGCCGTAAACGAGATATTGAATAGGGAAATAAAGCGTGCAACCGAACAGGGTATGAAAGTTTTGTATTGCATAGGCGAAACGAGCGAGGAGCAAGATAACCGTTATGAAGTATTCAAAAACCAGCTCGAAATCGGTCTTGACGGCGTAGATCTTTCTTTCGTTACGGTCGCTTACGAGCCCGTTTGGGCAATCGGCCCCGGGAAAGTTCCGCCGGATGGCGAATATATTTCGGACGTAGTAAGATTTGTTAAGTCCGTGAAAGACGTAAATGTCGTTTACGGCGGCGGCTTGAAAAAGGAAAACGCGCCTGAGCTTGCTAAAATCAAAGAGCTTGACGGCGGACTTATCGCCTTGACGCGTTTCGGAAAAGATTTCGGATTCTCGGTTCCCGACTATCTCGAAATAGTAAAGACTTACAGAGACAACATCGAAAGATAAAGGAGAAAAAATATGAAATTCCAGTTAGAATACGGCAACGGTTTTATGAATTGCGAGCTTCCCGATAACGTAGACGTTTTCGTCCCAGGAGAAACTGTCGCGGATCCTCCTCACATTCCCGAAGAAAAGCTTAAAGATGAAACTTTGAAGAGTATAAGAAACCCTATCGGTATGGAGCCTCTTTCCAAACTTGCCAAGAAAGGCAGCAAGTGCGTTATCATTTTCCCCGACAGAGTTAAGGGCGGCGAGCAGCCTACGAGCCACAGAAAAACAGCTATTCCTTTGATTCTTGAAGAGCTTTATGCGGCGGGCGTAGAAAAGAAAGATATTTTGCTTATCTGCTCCAACGGTCTTCACAGAAAAAACACCGAAGCTGAAATAAGAGGAGTCTTGGGAGACGATCTTATGAACGAGTTTTGGTATACTCACCAGATCATCAATCATGACAGCGAAGATTACGATCACCTCGTAGATTTGGGTACGACCGAAAGAGGGGACAGGGTTTTGGTAAACAAATATGTTTACGACGCAGACGTTGCGATACTCATCGGTCACGTTCAGGGCAATCCTTACGGCGGATATTCCGGCGGATATAAGCATTGCGCGACGGGAATAACCCATTGGAGAAGCATAGCTACTCACCACGTTCCCGAAGTTATGCATAGAGACGACTTCGTTCCCGTATCGACTCATTCCCTTATGCGTCACAAATTCGACGAAATCGGTATGCATATCGAAAAATGCATGGGCAAAAAGTTCTTCTGCTGTGATGCGGTAACAGATACTAAGTCAAGACAGATAGCGATATTCAGCGGTTACGCGAAAGAAATGGAACCGCTTTCGTGGGAGGTTGCCGACAAGCGCACGTTCGTTCATTGGGCGGACAAAAAATATGACGTAATCGTCTTCGGTGCACCGCAGTTCTTCCATTACGGCGACGGAATGGGAACGAACCCGATAATGCTTATGCAAGCGCTTTCCGCTCAAGTTATTCGCCACAAGAGAATTATGTCGGATAAGTGCGTGTTCATTTGCGCGGCTAAGTGCGACGGATATTTCCACGACGAGCTTTGGCCTTATACGAGAGAGATGTACGATATGTTCCAGAAAGATTATATGAACACTCTCCCCGATATGAATAGATACGGCGAGTATTTCGCAACCAACGAGGAATATATAAGAAAATATCGTTATTGCAACGCTTTCCATCCCTTCCACGGCTTCTCGATGATTTCTTGCGCGCACATCGCGGAGGAAAATACTTCGGCAATCTATATTTGCGGCGCACAAGCTCCGGGATATGCAAGAGGCATGGGACTTAAAACAAGAGCTACGATAGAGGAAGCATTGAAAGACGCGAAGAAGAAATTCGTCGGCGAAAACCCCAACATCTTGGTTTTGCCGAGAACCTTTACCACGGCGGCGGTTCATCTTTGCATGAAAGACACCGAGGGACAGAACTAATCTATGATTACCATTGAAAACGAATACTTAAAAGTCGGCGCGGAAAAAGTCGCGGGCGAATTCGTCTCGATGATCGATAAAAAAAGCGGCGCGGAGTTTGTCTATCAAGGAGACGATAACGTTTGGAGAAACAAAGCGAGAAATCTTTTCCCAGTTTGCGGAAAGAGCAAAGACGACGTTATTTCCGTTGACGGAAAGGAATTTCCGATGCCTATGCACGGCTTGTCGAAAAACACCGAGTTCGAGCTTTATGAAAAGACCGAAACGAAGATGAGCTTTTTGATGACGTCAAACGACGAAACGAAAAAGCATTATCCGTTCGATTTTAAGTTTTTCATCGAATACGAGCTTTGCGGAAAAACGCTTCTTCAAAAATACAGAGTCGAAAACATCGGCGACAAAACCATGTATTTTTGCGTAGGCGGGCATACGGGCTTCAATTTCCCGATAGAGGGAAATATTTCCGATTATGCGATCAAAGTTTGCGGCGACATCAAAGAAGAGATTTGCGAAGACGGATTTTTGACCGGGAAAATCGTTCCGTTCGAAAACGACAACGGAATAATCTCTCTTTCCGACAATACGTTCGACGGCGGTTCACGTTCGCTTTCGGGTTTTTCTGAAAGTAAGCTTGAAATATATTCGGATAAATACGGATATTATATGACGGTCGAGTTCGACGGCTTCCCTCATGTTGTTTTGTGGAGCCAGCCTAAGAAAGTGCATTACGTTGCAATCGAGCCGTGGAAAGGACTTAACGACAGCGTTAATTCCGATCATGACTTGAAAAAGAGAAAAGAAATTGCAAGCCTTGATTCGGGGGAAACTTTTGAAGTAATTCAAAAATTCACCTGCGGAAAAAGGTAAGTCATATCCATAATGGGAAAACGCTCTCGAAAGAGGGCGTTTTTATCATAATAAGATACTATTTATGTCAATTTTAGACCTTTATTTGATATATTTTGTGTGGTATAATAATAAGAAATAAAGAATCATAAGAAATTATGTAAATAAAGGAGAGAAAGAATATGAATGAGGCAATAAGGAAAAATCTCGAAGGATATTTGGGATATAACATTTTCCCGTTTATGTGGGTGCACGGCGAATCGGAAGAGCGTTATCGCGAGGTTTTGCGTGCTATTAAGAACGCAAACATCAACGCCGTATGCATCGAGGCGCGTCCTCACAAGGAGTTTTGCAAAGACGGTTGGTGGAGAGATATGGACATCATCATCGACGAGTGCAAAAAACTCGGTATGGAGATTTGGATCCTCGACGACGAGCATTTCCCGACGGGATATGCCGCAGGGAAATGCAAAGAAGCCCCGAATAATTTAAGAAGAATACAGATTGCGTATTCCGAATTCGACGCCAAGAAGAATAATAAGGTCGATCTTAAAAAGTATTTCAAAATCAAGAAAGCTCCTATGGCTCGAATCACGGATAACGTTCAAAAGAACAATACCATGGTGTTCGACGACGACAGACTTTTGGGCGCTTACGCAAAGAAAGTCGAAAACGGCAAGGTTATCGAGAGAATAGATTTGGCTAAATATATCGACGGAACGAAGCTTTGCTGGCAAAAGCCCGACGGCGACTTCAAAGTCGAAGTTGTATTTGCTTCGCGCAATATGGGCTGGTCGAGAAGCTACATCAATATGATGTGCTATGACTCTTGCCGTATTCAGCTCGACGCCGTTTATGAACCGCACTATGCGCATTACAAAGAGGAGTTCGGAAAGACCATCAAGGGATTCTTCTCCGACGAGCCTTTTATTGGTAACGGATATATGTTCCAATCCAATATGAGATTCGGTCATATGCAAGATCTTCCTTGGAGCGACGAAACGGAAACGGAGCTTAAAAAGCTTTGGGGAGAGGATTTCGCTTCACGTCTTTCGATGCTTTGGAGCAACGAATATGACGAAAAGCTCACGGCTGATACGAGATATGACTTTATGAACGTCATTTCGCGCCTTGTCGAAAAGGATTTTTCTAAGCAAATCGGCGCTTGGTGCGAAGAGCACGGAGTCGAGTATATCGGACATCTTATCGAAGACGAGGGCGGACATTCGAGAACAGGCTCATCGCTCGGACATTACTTCCGCGGACTTTCTGGTCAGCATATGGCTGGAATAGACAATATCGGCGGACAGATAGAGATGTATCACGAAGACAACTCCGAAAGAGTCCCGTCGATGTTCCATAAGTTTATCGGAAAGCCTATCGACGGAATGTTTTATCATTACGAGCTCGGCAAACTCGGCTCTTCTATGGCGGAGCTTCAGCCCGAAAAACAGGGTAGGGCTATGTGCGAGAACTTCGGCAATTACGGCTGGAGCGAAGGTATAAGGCTTGAAAAATACCTTTCCGACCATTTGCTCGTTCGCGGAATCAATCGCTTTGTTCCTCACGCGTTCACTTGTAAGGACTTCCCCGAAAGAGATTGTCCGCCGCATTTCTGGGCGCAGGGACATAATCCGCAATACAGACACTTCGGCGAACTTATGAAATACGTCGCAAGACTTACCAACGTATTCTCCGACGGAAAGAATTTGTCGGACGTTGCGGTTTTATATGCAGGCGAAGCGGATTGGACGGACGAAGATTATATGCCTCTTAAAGAGGTCGGAAAAGTACTTTACGACAACCAGATCGACTATGTATTTATGCCGACAGACGTATTCGAGGAAAGAGAAAGATATAACACGGAACTTTCCGACACATTCTCCGTAAACGGCAAGGAAATCAAGCTTTTGATCGTCCCCAAAACGAAATGCGTTTCGAAGTTCTTGTATGACAATATCGACGCTCTCGAAAAGGTGAATTGCAAGGTTGTGTTCGTAAACGAAGCTCCGAAATACGTTCTGAACGTCGGAAATTTTGAAAAGACTTCCGAAGTCGTATCGTTAGAAAACCTTTGCGATTATGTCGAAAATCACGGACTTAAACAATTTGCGTTGAATCCCGCAAACGACAGAGTTCGTATCATGAGATATAAAACCCAAGACGAGATGTTCTTCGTCGTAAACGAGGGAAGAAAAGCCTTTGACGGAGAGATAACTCTTCCGATAGATAGCGAGCTTTATGAATATGACGCATACGAAAACAAGTGCTATAAGGTAGATAGCTATGTCGAAAACGGCAAGACCGTCGTCAAGGTAAATATGCCGACTCTTCACGCGAGACTTTTCGTTGCTGGAGCTTGCGAAAACGCGGAAGAGAGATTCGTTGCAAGGGGTGAAAAGACTTCGATAGACAACTTCGACGTTTATGCTTGCACCGAGCTTGAATATCCGAACCTTAACAAGATTGCGGAAAACAAGCCGCTTTCTTGGAATTATTCCGATATGAATCCTAAGTTCTCGGGCGTTGTTGCTTATGAGAAAAAGGTCGATTTGAGCGGTGTCAATGCTATTGAAATCACGCAAGCAAACGAGGGCGTAGAAGTGTTTGTTGACGGCAAAACGCTTGGAATAACGATAACTGCACCGTTTGTTTATGACGTGAGAGCTTTTGAGGGAACGCACGATATTAGAATCGAGGTTGCGTCAACGCTCGAAAGAGACAGAGCTGGCAGCAAAAAAGCATGCGCGAAGATGCCTAAGGTCGGCATTGTAGGTGAAGTTAATCTTTATAAATAATCTAAAATATAATTATGGCGGGATCGGTGTCGTCGAAAAACTTTGACGTATATCGAATTCCGCCTTTTATTTTTAATTTGATGTGAAAATATTGTAATAATTCGTAAAGAATTGCAATACAACCGCAATACTTTACGATAAAATATAATCGGGAAGTTGTGATTTAGGTCTATATTGTTTTTAGAATATGCTTATCGAATGCATTTATAAACAAGATAATACTATTTAATCGCTTTGCCTTATTATAAAATATACTTATTAAAACGCGGATAGACTTAGTTAACGGAAAAATCTTTATATCGCTTTTTATGAAAGAACCGAAATACTAAATTAAGAACATAAAAAAGTTGATTTGCAATATGTTTTTATAAAAAGTTTATTTTGGTTTGCTACTATAAAGAAAATCAAAAAGGAGAAAAAGAAATGACCTTTATTTTGAAAGGCGACCTCACGAAAGAGGTTACCGCAAGAGAGAAAAAGAACGTCGATTTGTCTATGAGAGCTGCCGTTGAAGGTATGGTTCTTCTTAAAAACGACGGAGCATTGCCTATCGTCGGCAAAAAAGTCGCGCTTTTCGGAAACGGCGTCAGATTTACAATCAAAGGCGGAACGGGATCGGGTGATACCAACGTTCGTCACATAACGACCGTCGAAGAGGGATTCAACCGTTTGGGATTTGAAATTACGTCGAAAAAATGGCTCGACGATTTCGATACGTTCTATAACGATTCGTATGCCGCTTACGAGAAAGAGCGTGACGATACGTTGATGAAAAATTATCACCCCGGAATGACTGTTTTCGAGATGATCGGAAAGACTCACTTTTCTTTCCCAAATTCTACCCTCATAACGAAAGATTACACCGATAACGAAACGGATTACTGCGTATATATCATTGCTCGTCAAGCTGGCGAGGGCTATGACAGAAAGCCTGTCGAGGGAGATTGGAGCTTAGACGAAACGGAGCTTAAAAACATCGCGCTTTTAAGTAGCGCTTATAAGCACCTCACCGTCGTTATCAACGCGGGCGGATTTATCGATCTTTCGTTCCTCGATACTATAAAAGTAGACGGACTTGTCTTTATGGGACAAGGCGGCTTAGAGGGCGGCTATTCAATCGCAAGACTTTTGTCGGGCGAAGATAACTTCAGCGGAAAGCTTTCCGATTCGTGGGTCAAGAATTATTACGACTATCCTAACTCCGAGTCGTTCTCGCACAACAACGGCGACGTATCGCACGACGATTACGTTCAGGGAATTTATATCGGATACAGATACCTCGACACATTCAACGTCGAACCGAGATTCCCCTTCGGCTTCGGACTTTCCTATACAAACTTTGCGATGAACGTTGTCGCATCGAGAAAGGTGGAGGATAGAATCGAGCTTGACGTTGCAGTCAAAAACGTAGGTGACGTTGCGGGTAAAGAAGTCGTCGAAGTATATTCTTCTTCGCCGAGAAAGGATTCCGAATGGCAGTCGTTGGTAGCGTTCAAGAAAACTAAACTTTTGAATGCGGGCGAAGAGCAGACTCTCACGCTTTCGTTCGCAATTGCCGATATGGCTTCTTATTACGAATGCTGCGCGGAATATAGACTCGAAAAAGGCGATTATATCGTAAGAGTAGGTAATTCCTCGAGAAACACCGAAGCTGTTTTGAAAGTTGTTGTGAAAGAAGAGATCGTTACGGAAAAATGCACGAACATTGCCGTAAGAGAAACTCCGATAAAAGAAGTAACTGCTCCCGAAAAGCATTATTGCGACAATGTCGAAAAAGTCATCGAGGTTGAAGCTTGCGATATAAATACGGTCGTTCATACGTATGAAAAGCCCGTTGCACATCCCTCCGAGAAAGTTAAGGCTATTATCGACAAGATGTCTGTCGAAGAGCTTGCTATGCTTGCGGTTGGCGACGACGTTCAAGGCAAGAGAATCGTCAACGTATTGGGAACGAGCGGATCGACGACAAATGCGTTGTATGAAAAATACGGAATTCCCAATATCGTTATGAGCGACGGTCCTGCTGGACTTAAAGTAGTCAATATCGCGGTCAAAATCGGCGAAGACAAGGTCGGTTCGACGGTAATTCCTGCCGAGTACGATAACATTCTTTTCCGTCGAGCTATTGGGAATAATCTCCTTAAGGAGACGGATGGCGAAGCGCATTATCTTTACGCGACGGCTTGGCCGGTCGGAATCGTTTTGGCACAGACTTGGAACGAAGATATTATCGAAGAAGTCGGCGACGGAGTCGGACAGGAAATGGTTGATTTCGGCGTAACGAGCTGGCTCGCTCCCGGAATGAACATTCACAGAAATCCTCTTTGCGGAAGAAGCTTCGAGTATTACTCCGAAGATCCGCTTCTTTCGGGTAAGATAGCCGCTGCTATGACAAGAGGCGTTCAGTCCCATAAGGGCGCACAGGTAACGCTCAAGCATTATACCTGCAACAATCAGGAAGAAAACAGAATGGGCAGCTCCTCCAACGTAAACGAAAGAGCGCTCAGAGAAATCTATCTCAGAGGCTTCGGTATCGCCGTAAAGGAAAGCGATCCGAAATCGATTATGTCGAGCTATAACCTCATAAACGATCTCTATTCGCCCAACAACTACGACCTTCTCAATAAGTATTTGAGAAACGAGTGTGGCTTCAACGGCTTTGTTATGACGGACTGGGGTAGTTGCGACTACGGCAGAGGCAAGGCAAGACTTTGCCCGAAAGCCGGCAACGACCTTATCATGCCGGGCAATGCAGATAATCGCAAGGATATTTTGGAAGCAGTCGAGTGCGGCGAGCTTTCAGTCGAAGATCTCAAAACCGCGGCAACGAGAGTTCTTATCGCAATCGAAGACAATGTTGCGTTTCCGCTATAATTACTTGAAACTAAAAAAGTATAAAAACACAAAAACGGCTTTCGAAAGAGAGCCGTTTTTTATATGAAAAGTTATGCGAAAGTTTTCTGTTGAAAACCTATTATTGAAAATAAAGTCGTCTTTTGTCGTAATTTTCAAATCGTATATTTCTATAACAAATTACTTGCAAATTGATAGCATTTATGCTCGATTGCAAGTTTTATATTTAAAAGAAAAACTTTTATCTGAAGCAACCTCTTCCGTTATCAATAAAATGCGGTCTGTCCCATATGTCTTTTTTGGGCGGTTTTTCGGGCGGCGGACAAGGCGTATAGGGATAAGGCGGAAAATTACAAGGCGGCAAAAAATAACACGGCAGCGTTTTGTCTATATAGCACGGCGGGAAATTATTGTCGCGACTGCAAAAACAACGCTTTTCTAAATATGCGGAAATAATATATAGCTTCAAAAACTCATTCATACGATCACCCGATATATAATATTGCTTTATTGCGTTTTGTGTGATTATAACCTATAAGAAGTAAGCTTTTGTCTTGCGATAAAACCTTTGCAAACGCTTCGCTTTGATACAAAATCAAAGGCTCCCTTTGAAGGGAGCTGTCGCCGTAAGGCGACTGAGGGATTGATATATTATAGCAATGCTTCGAAGTTTCCGCACCTTGCAAGCAATGCGTAAACTTCTTGTATTATCCGTTATTGAATGTCGAGTGAAATAAGTTGAAACTAAAAACGAATAATACTTGTCGAGGCTTTTTTATTAAAAATCTCAAAATGTATGAAAGTCGGTCTTTTCTTGACAAGCCTTGAAAGAGGTAGTATAATGTTAGTAATCTAACTGTTAGATGACGGAGTAATATAGGTATGAAAGAAAATGTCGGTTTTGAGATAAACACACTCTCGGTTTTAATGCGAAGAGAAGTCAGTCGAAAAGACGGCGACGTAGAAAAAGAACCGCCAAAATTCGGCTGGGTTATCGGATATATATACGCGAGAAAGGACGAGGACGTATATCAACGCGACATAGAAAAGCTGAGCAAGCTTCGCCGTTCGACGACGACGGTTATGCTTCAAAAAATGGAACAAAAGGGGCTTATCGAGCGACACTCCGTCGATACGGACGCAAGATTGAAAAAGATTACGTTGACGCCAAAAGCTATCGCTATGCATAAGCAGGTTCTCGAAGACATCGAAGAAACGGAAAAGCGTTTGACGAAAGGCATATCGAAAGAAGAACTCGACGCGTTTATCGTTACGATAAGAAAAATGCAGAAAAATTTGTGGGAATACGAAAACTGCGAGAAGTAGTTTTTTGAATAAGAAATCAAAAAACCTCCTATGGTTATCAGCCATAAGAGGTTTTCTTTATGTTTTTTTGTAGGGGTTTGATTAAAAATCAAGTCCGCGTTTATTAGTTTTATACTCTTGTCATAGCAACTGAATCGAGCGTAAAGGAAAGCACGTCTTTAGCAACGAGCTGGATTTCGCCTCGCGTTATTCCGCCCTCTTTGCCGAGCGTTTCCAAAAGCGTCGGATCGGGAACGGGCTCGCCGCGATACAGTGCGCTTGTAGCTCCCGGCATGAGAACGTCGACTCTTGCGCGTACTCTATATGCGCTGCCCGACATCGTCGGGAATTCGGGGGAGGGGGCGTATCTCATCCACCAGTCGGTAATAACGTTGCCGTCATAATGCCACTCATCGCGAAGAACCGTCGAAACGAGCTCGTAGTTATAATGGCTCCAAACGCCGTTTATTTTATTGTAGCTCGTCATAATGTTAAGAGGCTTGCCCTCTTTGACGCATATTTCGAAGTTTCTTAAATATATCTCTCTGAGCGCTCTTTCCGAAACTTTGGAATCGTTATAGTTTCTGTTTGTCTCTTGGTTGTTGCAAGCAAAGTGCTTGGGACAAGCGGAAAGTCCGTCGTGCTGAATGCCTCGAACGTATGCCGCCGCGATTTTGCCCGAAAGAACGGGGTCTTCGGAGTAGTATTCGAAGTTTCTTCCGCAAAGAGGATTTCTGTGGATGTTCATTCCAGGTGCCAAAATGACGTCGGTGCCGCGTTCTAACATCTCGTCGCCGAAATGCTTAAGCATCTTTTCGATAAGCTCGGTGTCGAACGTCGAAGCAAGGAGCGTTCCGCAAGGGAGAAGCGAGGATGTCATTTTGAGTCTTATTCCCGAAGGACCGTCTGTCGTGATGACGGCGGGGATTCCCTTTTCGTTGAGGGATTGAGAAATTCCCGAGAACGCGCCTGCATTGCCTTTGGGGCCATATGGGCTATTCATTTGACCGTGTCCGCGAGTGATAAGTTCCAATTCGTCGTCGGAAAGCTGTGCGACGAATTCGTCGAGCGTATTCTTGCCGTTCTTTACGTCGATAAGCTTAATGCCTTTGTCGCCCGTATAAGGAATCTCGGCGGGAAGATTTTCCAAAATTCTGTTCTTCAAATCGACCGTTCTTATGGGAGTTGCTTCGAAAGACGGAACCTTTTTGCCGTCAACTTCTTTTGCGATCATTCTGTCAAAGGTGTCGGCTACAGCCATAACCTCGGAAAGCTTTTCCGTAATGACAAGACTTGAAAGTTCGAAAGAATCGACCTTTTCTGCGGAAGAAACGTCTCCGCCCAAATATACGTTATAAACTCCGCTCTCTAAAACAAAGCAAGACTTGTTGCCCGTTATGCCGCTGTCGTCATAGGACGCGATATGTTCGAGAGAAAACGCGATTTCGAGAATTTGCTCTTCGTCGGGGGAAAGGTTGAGGGTTTTAGCAAATGCCGCAAGCGTTTTTTTCGCTTTTCCCAAAAGTCCGTTGGGAGCTCCGACATAAATCTGAACGACTTCTTTGCCTGCAACTTTGCCCGTATTCTTGACAAGAACTCTCGCTTTGCACGAAACGCCCTCTCTTTCAAAGCTAAGGAGTTTCTTTTCGAACGTCGTATAGGAAAGTCCGTATCCGAAGATGTACGCAGCTTTGTCTTTTGCAAACGTGTCGAAATATCTGTATCCCACAAAGATATCTTCTGCGTAGTTGTTGCTCTTTTTGTCGCCGAAGCAATTTGCCGACGGATAGTATTCGTATTTTTTCGCAACAGTAGCGGGGAGCTTGCCCGACGGATTTACTTTGCCTAAAAGTACGTCCGCAACGGCATTGCCGCTTTCCATTCCGCCTTGCCAGGGAAGAAGCACCGAGCCGACGTTATATTTTTCGATGAAGCTTAAATCTATTATGTTGCCTATATCGAGAACGACCGCAACTTTCGAAAACGCCGAAGTAACTTTTTTGAGAAGTTTTTCTTCTGCAGTAGTCAAATAATAGCTGCCTTTTTTCAATTCGTTTTCGCGGTCTTCGCCTGCCGCTCTTCCGATAACGACAATCGCAACGTCGCATCTTGAAGACGCGTCGTTAACGAGTTTGTCGGAAATATTCATCTCGGGGAAGAATCTCGGCCAATGTCCCCAAAAACCGGGGTCTGCCTGATTTTTCTTTGTCCATTCTTCGTAAATAGAAAGAAGATCTTCGTCAAGATTTGCTCCGCCGTTTTTAAGACCTTCGATAAGGTTTATCGAATAAGGATAGCAAACGTCTCCGCCGCTGCCGTATCCGACGCAGAAATAATCGAGCGCGCATCTTCCGAAAACGGCGATTTTGTCCTTTTCGGAAATCGGTAAAACACCGTCGTTTTTAAGCAATATTGCACCTTCCGCCGCCGCTTGACGAGAATATTTTTTGAGCGATTCATCGCAAACGAACGGTTTTCCGTCTTTGTTGCCCGTAACTTGCGCCAAGTCGTTGCCGTCGAATTTTTTCATCATGGATCTGATGAATTTATTGATAAGCTTTCCCATAGTTTTCCTCCAAATGTTTACTAAACTTAGCTTTATGCTTTTTATTTTAGCATAATATTTCGTAATAATCAAAAAAATATTGATTACAAATATCGAAAAACCGTTACATCTTTAGTTTTTTGAGAAAAATCGCCTAATATCGTCTTGTTTGACATCTATTTTAATTAGTGCTAAAATCAAGGTAATTGCGAGACTTAATATTTTTCGAAGAATTCGTTTCGGTTTTTCGCTATTCTCGCAAAAGGAGATATATAAATGAAAATCACGGTTGTTGGTTGCGGTAAAGTCGGCGCTACTTTGATTGAGCACCTTACAAAAGAGGGACACGACGTAACCGTAATCGATGTTGATGTAAATGCCGTAAACGCAATGTCTGAAACTTTTGACGTGCTTGGCGTTGTCGGAAACGGTGCTACGTTCGAAGTTCAAGCGGAGGCAGGAGTGAAAAACTCCGATATTTTGATTGCCGTTACTAGCTCCGACGAGCAGAACTTGCTTTGTTGCCTTATCGCGAAAAAGGCAGGCGTTCGCTATACCATAGGAAGAGTCAGAGATCCGATATATAACAGCGAAGTCAAATATCTTCAAAAGGAGCTCGGACTTGCCCTTATAATTAATCCCGAACTTGCGACGGCGAAAGAGATTTCGAGGCTTTTGAAATATCCTTCTGCAATCACGGTAGATACCTTTGCGGGCGGAAACGTAGAGCTTTTGACGGTCAAGGTCGAAAAAGACTCGGTTCTTGACGGAATAAAGATAAGCGAAATCGGTTCGAAAATCAAATGCGACGTTCTTATTTGCTCTATCGAAAGAAAGGACGAAGTGTTTATCCCCGACGGCGGAAGCGAGATTTTGGCGGGCGATAGAATTTCCTTTGTTGCTTCGCCCAAAAACGTAGCCGCGTTTTTGAGAAAAATAGGGCAGACGGTCGGAAACGTTAAGAACGCCATTCTTGTGGGCGGCGGCGATATTTCAAGGTATCTTGCCGATATTTTGACAGGAAGCGGAATCGACGTTAAGATTATCGAAAAGAAGAAAGAAAAATGCGTTGCTTTGGCGAACGAATTTTCCGACGTAACGATAATAAACGGCGACGGAATGGAGCAAAACCTCTTGCTCGAAGAGGGGCTTGACGGTCGCGGCGGCTTCGTTGCGCTTACTAATTCCGACGAAGAGAATATCATTATGAGCTTATACGCGAAATCGCTCGGAAGAACGAAAATCGTCACAAAGCTTTCGAAACTCAAAATAGACGGCGTAGTTAAAAACTTGGGACTTGATTGTTTTATTTCCCCGAAAAGCATTACGGCGAACATCATTTTGCGATATGTGAGAGCTATGAAAAACTCCGCCGGCAGCAACGTCGAGGCGCTATACCGCATTTCCGACGAAAGAGTCGAGGCGTTGGAGTTTTCCGTAAAAGAGGGTTCGCCCGTTATCGGAAAGCCTTTGTCTCAGCTTAAAATCAAAAAGGGAATACTCGTTGCTTGCATTACAAGAGGCAGCGACATCATAATTCCGAAGGGAAACGATATGGTTTTGGCGGGCGATTCCGTCATCGTAGTGACGAAAGAAGAATCTCTTCTTGACGTCGCGGATATTTTGAACTGAAATGAATATCGGACTTATAATTTATATCTTGGGCTTCGTGCTGATATTTTTAGGCGCGTTTTTCGCTCTTCCCGCAATCGTAGCTTTGATATACTCGGAAAGCGCGGGGTGGTATTTCGTCGCGCTTGCGATAGTTTCGATTGTCGTCGGCTTTGTCGTTACTCGGTTTAAGCCGAAGCGTCATACGTTTTTTGCAAGGGACGGCTTTGCGGCGGTCGCGCTTTCGTGGATAATGCTGTCTTTAATAGGCGCGTTGCCTTTTTATTTGAGCGGCGAAATAACAAGCTACATCGACGCGGTTTTCGAAACGGTGTCGGGCTTCACGACGACGGGCGCGAGCATTTTGCAAAACGTAGAGGATCTTTCAAAGTGCATGATCTTTTGGCGAAGCTTCACACAGTTTGTCGGCGGAATGGGTGTTTTGGTGTTTATTCTCGCAATTGTCCCTATGTCTGGCGGCAGCAACGTTATGCTTATGAAAGCCGAATCTCCAGGGCCTATTTCGGGCAAGCTTGTTCCGAAAGTAAGAACGACGGCGTTTTATCTGTATCTCATCTACGTCGTAATGATGGCGGTTGAGATAATCGTTTTGCTTTTTGCCGGTATGGAACCGTTCGACGCGATAACAATATCTTTCGGTTCGGCGGGAACGGGCGGTTTTTCCGTTCGAAACGACGGATTTTTGTCGTATACGCCCTTTATGCAAAGCGTAGTAACCTTTTCGATGTTGCTTTTCGGAATAAACTTTACGGTGTATTATCTCATCGTAACGAAGAAATTCAAGCAAGCGATAAAATCCGAAGAGATGTGGGTATATCTTTATATTTTCGCCCTTTCGACAATTATAATTGCTAAGAACACCCTCGGAAGCTATTCGGGATTTTTCGAAAGTCTTCATCACGCCGCGTTTCAGGTTTCGTCGATAATGACGACGACGGGGTACGCAACCGTCGATTTCGACCTTTGGCCGACGCTTTCAAAGACGATTCTCGTATGTCTAATGTTTATCGGCGCATGCGGCGGAAGTACGGGCGGCGGAATCAAGGTTTCGAGAATAATCATTGCGTTCAAAACGGCATTGCGCTCCGTTTGGCAAAGTGTTCATCCGAAATCCGTCAAAGCGGTCAAAATGGACGGCAAGGCGCTCGAGGAAGAAACTGTTCGCTCGGTGACGGTATATTTCATTTTATATATTTTTATCTTCTTTTTGAGTCTTCTTTTGATTTCGGTAGATAATTTCGACTTCACGACAAACTTTACGGCTGTCGCTGCGACATTCAATAATATAGGCCCGGGACTTAACGGCGTAGGTCCCACGCAAAATTTCGCGGCATTTTCAGCATTTTCGAAGATCGTATTCGTACTCGATATGTTGATAGGAAGACTCGAGCTTTTCCCTGTGTTGATTTTGTTCTCGAAATCCGCTTGGAAAAAGGTTTAAGGAAAAGTTTTTGTTTGAAGCTTTGAAAAAATAAAGAGAAACGCACCGATTTTTAATAATCGGCGCGTTTTTATATGGGCTTATTTCGGTTTTTTATAAAGCTTTTTTGAATATTGCTTTTCTTGTTTTATCGCAAAAAGCAATGATTTATATTGTTCTTGTCGTTCGTGTTATCTTCCGAGAATTTTATACATATTGTTCTTATATCCCTCGACTCCCGGTTGGTCGAACGGTTCGACGGAAATAAGGGCAGAGGAGATATAAGTCGATAGCATATTGATATACATAATCTCCGCAAGAGACTCTTCGGATGGCTTTTGGCACGAGAAAATCATGACGGGGATTTCTCCGTCATAGTGCGCCTTTAATGTGCCGTCGAAAACGGCGGAGTTAATTGACGAAAACTCTTTGTCGTCAAGGTAAGAGAACCCGTCGCCAAATTCGGTATCGGGAATGACGAAATCGTCGTCGAATCTCATATCGAGGAAAGTCTCCGACAAAAAGAGTCTGCCCTCTTGGATATATTGCCCGATCGCATGCAAGTCTTCCGAAAAGCTTGTCGTATAGGGAAGAACGGCATTTTCGTTTTTGCCCTCCGACTCGCCGTGAAGCTGCAACCACCAACGCGCGAAGTATTCGAGCGACGGCTCGAAGTAGGCGAGGTTTTCGACGAAAAAGCCTTTTTCTTGCAAAATGGCTCTTGCGACGGCATAGCGAACGGCGGGGTTTTCTTTTATCGGCATTTCTTCAAGCTCTTTTTGGCAAGAAATCGCGCTTTGAACGAATTTATCGATGTCGCACCCCGCTACCGCCATAGGTAAAAGGCTTACGCTCGTAAATGCCGAAAATCTTCCGCCGACTTTTTGTGGAAATTCGAAAAAGCGATAACCTTGTTTTTCCGCGATAGGGTAAAGCTGCTCTTTCCCGAAGCTTCCCGTCAAAATTACGCGGCGCTTATAATCCTCTCCGTAGCGGTTTTTGAGATAGCTTCTTAAATATCTGAACGCAATCCCCGGCTCCACGGTGTGGAAGTCTTTCGCTATAATATCGACAAAAACGCTTCTATTTTCAAGCTTTTCGAGCGTTTCTTTGATATATTTTGCCGAGAAGTTATTCCCAAGATACACTATATTGCCGTTGTTTTTATATAGTCCCTCGATAATGCTTTGTGCGGATCTGTTGGAGCCTCCTACTCCCACAACGAGAAGTACGCCGTTTTCGCTCTTTATTTCTTCGGCAAGCTTTTTATATTCGTTAATCTCGCTTATATTGTCGGAAACGTTTTTCCAACCCAAGCTTCCTTTAAGTCCGAGATTTCCCGAAAGGCACGAAGAAATTAAATCGACGTTTTTTTTGATTCTTTCGTCGATGTCGTCTTTCGAAACGTATTTATCAATATATCTTTCGTCGAAAACAGTGCGCATAATCGCTCCTCGAATAATGTTTATTTTGGGAAATAACTGTTATTTCCCCTTGAAAATATGATAAGATAACATCGCTCGAAAAGCAAGAATTTTTCGGCAAACGATTGCGTAAAATCGAAAGCGGCAGGCATTATATTATAGATATAATGAAGTCGAAAGATAAGATCGGAGGTATATAAAAATGGCATTGATTTCATTAAAGCCCGTTATGGATTATGCGAGAGCCAACAAGATTGCTCACGGCGCGTTCAACGTAAATATGCCCTCGCAGGCAAAAGCCGCGATAGAGGCGCATACGATATTGAATTCCGCCGCGGTTTTGCAAGGCGCGGAGCTTGCGAATGCGTTTATGGGCGGCAGAGCGGATTTTATGAACGGAACTTTGGAGGACAAAAAGCTCGGTGCGAAAAGAATCGCCGATGCGGTTAAGGAATATTCCAAAGAAACTCATATTCCCGTCGTTCTTCACTTGGATCACGGCAGGGATTTCGAGTCGTGCAAAGCCGTTATCGATGCGGGGTATACTTCCGTTATGATTGACGGTTCGTCTAAATCGTTCGACGAAAACGTAGAGCTAACGCGTGAGGTCGTTAAATACGCACACGAAAGAGGTGTTTCCGTCGAGGGAGAGCTCGGAGTTTTGGCAGGCGTCGAAGACGATGTATTCTCCGAAAATTCCACCTATACTAATCCGATGAAAGTATGCGAATTCGTCAAGAAAACAAAGGTAGACGCGCTCGCTATTTCCTACGGAACGAAGCACGGCGCCGTTAAAGGCAAAAACGTCAAGCTTCGCGGCGAGATAGTTATTGCGTCGATGGAAAACTTGAAGCACGAAAACCTCGATTGCTCTATCGTTTCGCACGGATCTTCTATGGTTCCCAAATATATCGTAGACGAAATCAACGAGCTTGGCGGCAATATCTCGGGAACGGGCGGAGTTCCTATGTCAGAGCTTCAAAGGGTTATTCCTTGCGGAATATCGAAGATAAACATCGATACCGACATCAGACTTGCCATAACGAGAAATTTGAGAAGAATGTTTGCGGAAGATAAATCACTTCAAACGTGCGACGGACTTTCCGAGGTTTGGAATCTCATGTGCGCAAAACCCGACGCGTTTGACCCGAGATATTATCTTGTTCCTATCATGGATAAGCTCGTCAAGGGCGAAAGAATCGAAAAGCCGTGGTTCGACAGATTCGTCAAAGAATCGGATAGAGGTGTTGCGGAGGCAGTCGTAACGGCTATTACGGGCTTCGGCGCGGTAGGCGACGCAGGAAAGATTAAGCAGACTTCGCTTGAAGAAATGGCTGAATACTATAAAAAGCAGGGGATTTAATAAATGGAAAAGAACAGAGAAATTTTGACTCTTTCAAGAGAAACGCTTCAAAACGGCGGAAAGATTCCCGTCGATATTTTCGAAAACGAAGAAGTGTTGTTTAAGTCTATCGCAAGACTTGTCGCTGACGAAATCAAGGAAAACACTCGCGGGGGAAGAGAGGCGCTCTTCATTCTTCCGTTGGGTCCTGTCGGACAGTACGGTTATCTTGCCGATATAATCAACAGCGAGAGAATTTCGCTTAAAACTCTCACCGTCGTCAATATGGACGAATATATGGAGGACGAGAACACGCTTATCGACAAAAACGATCCGTTGTCCTTTGAAAAGACGATGTACGAGCTTTTCTATAACAAGATAGATAGTGAGCTTTTGAACGACAAAGAAAAGCGTATTTTCCCGAATCTAAATAACGGCGACGAGATTAGAGCCTTGATAGAAAAACACGGCGGCGTAGATTTTTGCCTCGGCGGAATAGGCGTTGACGGACATATCGCTTTCAACGAGCCTATCGAGGGAATGAGCGTCGAAGAGTTTTCGAACCTTTCCGTGAGAGTGGTTTCCATTCGCACCGAAACAAAGGTAACCAACGGAACGATGGAATTCGGCGGAGCTTATGAGTTTATTCCCGATTACGCCGTAACTATCGGAATGAAAGAGATTTTAGCCGCTAAAAAGATTAGGCTTTATTGCTTCAAGCCGTGGCATAAGATGGTAGTAAGAAAGGCTTCTTTCTATGCTCCCTCTGCGGAATTCCCGGTAACGCTTTTGCAAGGAAAAGACGTAAGAATCGGAATTCCCGAGTCTTTGGCGTAAGGCGTCAATCGAGCTTTTTTAGCGAAAATCTCGCATAGTTTTTTTACATATTTTTTATATCTTTAATAGGAAAAGTAAAAGCATGTAATATTATTGCAAAAATCGACAGTTCAAAGATATTTGCTCTTGAAAGGTCGATTTTTTTATGTTAAAATATTCTATGTTAAAGTTGCCGCTAAAAACGGCAGTTAATAAAACAAATTATACATAAGGAGAAAAATATTATGGCAAAAACGCGTAACGGCTGGATGGCTTCACGAAAAGAACATTTTACTTATAGTATGTTCTTCTTCGGGCAGAACCTTCTTTGGGGTTTTGCGGGAATGATCCTGACCTTCCTTACCGACATCGGTATTTCTGCGGCATTGGCAGGAACGATTCTTATCGTCCCGAAGATTTGGGATGCCGTAAACGACACTATTTTCGGAGTTATCGTCGATAAAACGAGATTCAAAAACGGGCAGAAGTTCCTCCCGTGGGTTAAAATCGGCGTAGCGGCAATCGGCGTAACGACCCTCGTTATGTTCGCGATCCCCGCAAGCGCTCCTCAGACGCTTAAAGTTATTTGGTTCATAATCGCTTACGTACTTTTCGACGCGGCATATACGATGCTCGACGCTCCCGCGTTCGCGCTTCCTACCGTTATGACGAACAGCATTTCCGAACGTACCTCTTTGGTTTCGGGCAATAAGCTTTGGGCTATGGTCGGAGGCGTTTTGGCTACGATCCTCATTCCTATGCTTCAGAAAAAGCTCGGCTGGTTCGGCGCAGGCTGCATATTCATTATCGGCGGTGTGATTTTGATGCTCCCGCTTCTCTTCTGCGCAAAGGAAAGACAGTCTGAAGAACAGAAGAAGGAAGAAGACGTTTCGTTGAAGCAGATTTTCGGCTATGTCGGAAAGAACAAATATCTTTTGATCACGCTCATCGCAATGCTTTTGTTCGGACTTACCGCAGTAGAAAGCTCTCTTTCGATTTACATCGCAAGAATCTGTCTCGGAGACCAGAGCCTCGGCACGATCCTCGCTGCATGCGTAGCTGTTCCCGTAATCTTAGTTTCCGCGGTTATTCCTCCCCTTGCAAAGAAGTTCGATAAGTTCTGGATTCTCGTTGTCGGCGTTATTTCTTCTATCGTTCTCAACGTAGTAGCGTTCTTCGTAGGATTCGAAAACGTAACGATATCCATTCTCTTCACGGCTTTGAAGTGCATGGGACTTGCATTCTGGCAGGTTATCATATATATGCTCGTTGCCGACACCGTCGAATACGGTACGTATAAGTCGGGCACGAGAGCGGCAGGTATCACGTTCTCTTTGCAGACGTTCGTATCTAAGCTCAAAAACGCGCTCATCACATCTCTTATCGCGTTCTCGCTCGCACTCGTCGGATTCGTCGAGGGTGAAAACGTCGTTCAGCCCGAAGGCGTTGCTGAAGGCATTTGGGGAATCTTCACGCTTCTCCCCGCAATCGGCTACGTAATCGCGTTGCTCGTTCTTTTGTTCGGATACAAGCTCCGCGACCCGAGCGTTCAGGTTATGGCAGACTATAACAGCGGCAAGATTTCTTACGAAGAAGCTGTCGATGCAATCGGCGATAAGTTCGGTGCGCCTGCCGTAAGAGGAGAATAAATAATATGCTGGTAGCGATAGTTTTAGGCAACAGAATGAATAACGACGGATCGTTAAGCGAAAAGTGCCTTAAACGACTCGAGCTTGCAAAAAAGGTAGATAAGCTTTTCTCTCCCGACAAAATCATTTTGTCGGGAGGGCTTGCAAATCCGACCGCGGGCATAACGGAAGCGAAAGCGATGTTCGATAAGCTCGTGTCGGACGGCATGGACAAGGACAAGCTCGTTTTGGAGGACAAGTCTCTTTCCACCGTCGAAAACGCAAAGAACTCCGTACCTTTGGCAAAAATCATGGGCGCGGACGAAGTTATTGTCATATCGACCTTGGAGCATATGTCGAGAAAGTATTATAACGCAATCGCGATTTTCGTCAAAGAGGTCGAAAAGGTAGGCGGTATGAAGCTTTCGATTTATTCGGGAGATTGATATGGCAGATACAACTACTCATCTTATAACGGCAATACGTTATGTGAAAGAAAATTCCGATCTTTCCGGCGATTTCAAAAGAGCGTTTTATCTCGGTTCGCAAGGCCCCGATATATTCTTCTTCGGACTTGACGGAGCAAGTTTTGCTTTTGCCGATTCCATACACGACGTAGCCCCGAAAGCGTTGTTCGAAATTGACGGGCATGACGTAGAGAAAGAAACGGAGCTTTATAAAGGCTATTATTACGGCATTTTGCTTCACTACTTCCTCGACAGAATCGTACATCAATACGTCGGATACCGCCGTCGCACGTTCCCCGAGCCGTATTCGCATACGCTGACAGAAACGGCGATGGATATGATCGTTTGCGAAAGAGAATTCGGTTATCTTCCCGAAAAATTCCCGTACGACGATTATTTCAAGTGCGACGACGACCTTGTCAAAGAGGTTTTCAGATTCTATTCTGTAAGACGAAACGACGCGATTTTGACGGAAGAATACGTCAAAAAGTGTGTGGGAAGCTTCATAAAATACACCAAGAAATTTATGAAGCCCGACCTTTCGGTTAAGCTTATGGTCAAAGCGATCGAAGCTAAGAAAAAGGAAAAAGGCTCGTTTTCCTGCCACTTGAAAACGCGCGATCACTATAATCTCGCCGTCATGAACGACGAAAGAAAGCCGTGGCAAGGAAGAGACGAAGAGTTTACTCTTTCCGTCGAAGATATGCTCGAAAAGGCGCTTAAAGATTTCGAAAACGAAGTTTCGAAGATAAAATCGGAAAGCGCGTATGAGTTTATTCATACGGAAGAATTTTCTTGTAACAAATAAAACAACAATCATTTTGACAAAGGGACTTTTATCAGCCCCTTTGTTTTTTTGTGAATTATACTATTAAGTGCATATTTATGGAATAAAAAAAGAAGTTTATATAAATCTACGGTAAAATAGTTTTAGTCAAAAAAACAAAAAGAATCGAGGAAAAATATATGAACTACAAACATTTTAGCATAGAAGAGCGTTGTTATCTTATATAAAAGGAAAAAGTTATAGGGAAAAGAAATTACTACTCAAAATAAGCAATGTATTTTTCATTATCCGTTGAAAAAAGCGTAAAAATATGATAAAATATCTAAAAACTCAAAGGGGATTATTATGGCGAAAAGACTCGAACCGAAATTGGTGGAATATATATGGGGCGGAGAAAAGCTAAGAACGGAGTTTAACAAAAGCTTCGATGAAAGTGACGTAGGCGAATCGTGGGAGCTTTCTTTCGCGGAAAACTACGAATCGAAAATCGACGGCGTCGATATATCGAAAGCCGTTACGAAAGAAGAAATCGGCAAAAACGCCGACGGTTTTCCGTTCTTTCCGATGCTTATCAAGTTTATCGACGCTAATTTAGATCTTTCCATTCAAGTGCATCCGAGCGACGATTACGCATTGAAAAACGAGGGGCAATACGGCAAAACCGAGATGTGGTATATTCTTTCTGCCGAAGAAGGCGCTGGGATATATTTCGGGTTTAAGAAAGAGCCTCCCAAAGAGCGTTTGAACGAGCTTATGGCTTCGGGCGAAATATGCGATTACCTCAACTTTTTCGAGGTTAAGTCGGGAGAAACCTATTTTGTTAAAAGCGGAACGGTGCATGCGATAGGCAAAGGCGTGGTTATTTATGAAATACAGCAAAACTCCACGTTGACATATAGGCTTTATGACTTTAAGCGCATTGACAAAAACGGCAAACAAAGGGAACTTCATACAGAAAAAGCCGCAAAGGTTCTCGATACGTCCGTTCTGAAAGAAAAGTCTGCTACCTTTAAGCGCGAAGAGGGAGAAGGATACTCCAAAACGCCGCTTGGAGTGAGCAAATATTTTTCAGCGTTTTGTATCGAACTTGACGGGAAGAAGAGCTTCGATCCGTCGAAAAACACTTTCAACGTTCTTTCCGTTGTTGAGGGTGAGATTGAAATCAACGGTCTTTCTTGCAAAAAAGGAGACAGTGTATTCATTAGCGCGGGCGAAGAGATTAACCTATTTGGCAAAGGAAAAATCGTTTTGGCAAAGCTTTCTTCCTTCCATGTAGGAATCGACCTTGGCGGCACGTTCATAAAGGGCGGAATCGTTACCGACGACGGCGAAATATTGACCGAAACCTCCGTTCCGACTGAAGCGGAAAAGGGGTATGCGAAAGTCGAAGAAAACATCGCAAACCTCATTACGAGCTTATGCGAAAGCTGCAGACTCTCTCTTTCCGATATAAAGTCTTTTGGAATGGGAGTCCCCGGAATGATAGATTCCGAAAACGGACTTGTTATCTATTCGAACAACCTCAAATGGGACAAGGTTCAAATATCGGCCGACATCAAAAAGCTTATCGGAATAGACCTTAGAATAACAAACGACGCAAACGCAGCCGTTTTGGGTGAAGCGCTGTTTGGAGGTGCGAAAGGCAAAAAGAACGTCGTTATGCTGACTCTCGGTACGGGCTTAGGCGGCGGAATAGTCATCGACGGCAAGATTTTCGAGGGAGGGAAAGGAGTCGGCACGGAGCTTGGGCATACGATTTACGTTAAGGGCGGCGAGAAATGCACTTGCGGAAGATGCGGTTGCTTCGAGGCGTATGTGTCGGCGACGGCTCTTATTCGCGATACCAAAAAAGCGTTGGCAGAAAACCCTCAATCGAAGATGCACGAGGGAATAAATTCGCTCGATGACGTCAACGCAAAGCTCCCGTTTGATTATGAAAACATCGACAAAACGGCGAAAACGCTTGTCGAAAACTATATAAGGTATCTTTCCGACGCGTGCATAGACTTTGCCAACGTTTTCCGTCCCGAGGCGATACTTGTCGGCGGCGGCATATCAAAGCAAGGTGAAAATTTGACGAAACGTCTTCAAAAAATTCTCGACGAAGAGATTTTCGGCGGCTCGGATTATTCGAAAGTCTTGATAAAAACTGCAACGCTCGGAAACTTAGCAGGTCTTATGGGCGCGGCGTTTTTGGAATAAGTTTTAACGTAATAATAAAAACGCCTGTTGAAGAAAGAACTTTTCGACAAGCGTTTTTTTGTGGGTAAATTTTCAATCGATTTTACAATAATTCAATATATCTTACAATACAACTCCTTTTTCAGATGATATAGTTATTATATTATTATGAAAAGTGCGTTTTTTTGCAAGTGGGTTTATATGGCACGAAATTATTCGAAGTGATATGCAAAACTTTTTTGAAAAACGCATTTTGATTGAAAAGGAGAAGTTATATGAGAAAGCAAAAGAAAGAGTATCCTCTAAACGGCAAAAACGTTTTCGGTTTGTCGCTAATGGGTTTTATGGGAACGGGCGCGTCGTCCTTTATGACGAGCCTTTTTATGCTTTATTTGACCGACTATTCGGGTATCGGTGCGATGGCGGCGACGCTCGGTACGGTTCTGCTTTTCGTCGGCAGAATAATCGATGCGGTGGACGATCCGTTGCAGGGTTGGATTATGGACTCGACTAAGCCTACGAAATACGGAAAATATAAACCCTATGTGTTCATAAGCATCATCATAACGGCGGTATCCGTTATCGCGCTTTTCGCTCTGCCGAAATTCGTATCCTCCCGTCCCGTTTTGACGGTTATATACGTATTGTTCTTCTATGTTTTATATGACGTCGGAACGTCTTTCAATGCGGCAAATCCCCTTATGCAAACGATGTCTGATGATTCCGTTATAAGAGGCAAGCTTACAGTTTATCCGAGAGTTTTCGGTATGATAGCTTCCGTTCCGTTCGCGTTCATTCTTACGATTATAACTGCGGTTAATCAAAGCACTTTCAACGATATGCATATGTCCTTTGCAATCGTAACGGTAGTCATCACGTTGATAATCGCGGCGATTTCGATAATCGGAATCGTATGCGTAAAAGAGGGTACGCATAAAGTCGAAGAGGAAGAGTCGGTCAAAGTAGGTTTCAAAGACATCGTCAAGATGTTCAAGACAAACAAGCCTCTTTTGATAACCAAAGGATCGGGTGTGTTTAGCGGCTTTGTCTGGACGCTGATTTTCGCAACGACGACCTATTTTGTTAAATACCGTTTCTGCGCAGACCTTACGACGGGTGAAGTCGATCAAGCTAAGTTTGGAACGATGACGATGATAATCGGAATGCTTCAGATGCTTCCTTTGATGCTCGGCGCAATTATAGGACCGAAGATTATCAAAAAATCGAAAGACATCGTTAAGCTTTGCATGAACCTCAACTGGATTCAAGTAATTTTGCTTATTTTGATGTTCGTTTTGAACCTTTTCGGCGTATACGAAAAAGGCGCAGTCACATACACCGTTCTTTTGGCTCTCGTATTGTTCTTCTGCGGTTGCGGCTTTGTTCCCGGAACCGTAATAGGTATGGAATGTATGGATTACGGCGAGTGGAAGACGGGTAAGCAAATGAACGGAATCGTAGAGTCTGTTTCGAAATTTTTGGAGAAGGCTCAGACGGCGATTTCTTCTGCTTCCGTCGGCGCGATACTTATTGCTCTTGGTTATGTCGTCGATTCCGCGACAGATACTTATATCGGCGAGCTTGAAGCTCTTCCCAAGATTCTCGATTCCTTTATGGTTGTATCGGCTCTTGTGCCCGCGATTTTCTTAATTATCGCAAACGTCATTATGCATTTCTATCCGATAAATAACGAAACAAGAGCGCAAATGGCGGAGGATTTGAGTAAGACTCGCGGAAACGCATAATATTTCTAAAAACAAAATAACGTAGAAAAGAATGCACCTCAATAGTTATCCATTGAAGTGCATTCTTGATTATATCGGTAAAATTGTCGTTAGTTTTGATTCCTAAATTCTTGCGGAGTCATATTCGTTTCTTTTTTGAATACGTTTTGGAAATAGCTTTGCGACGAAAAGGCGAGCTGTTCGGAAATTTGCGATAGTGTCTTATCCGTTGTTTTCAAAAGCCTTTTCGCTTCGTCGATTTTAAGCTCCGTGACATATTCGATTACGGTCTTTCCGGTTATGGCTTTGAATTTTGTGGTGAGGTATGACTTATTGACGAAAAGCTCGTTTGCCATATCACTTAAATAGATTTTTTCGTTGATGTGATTGAAAACATACGACCTTATGCTCGAAACAAAGCTTCCCGACGAGCCTTTGGTTTTGATCTCCGCAACGGCTTTGGCAAGATTTATTATCATTTCGGATTGAAGCGCGCTTATTGCGTAATAATCGGAGAGCATTTCGGCTTTTTGGATATAAAGATCGGTGGTCGAAAGCGCCGTAACGGGACTGAGACCGCCCTTTATAGCGGAACGGGAATATAGCGTTGCGGCAACGATGAAAGTGTTTCGCGATTGCCTTACGGAATCTTGCGCCATTTTGCCGACGTATGACGTTTCGGTTTGATCATACATGCTTTCGATTTTTTCGTACATGCCGTTTTTGATGTAGAACGCAACTAAATTGGCAAGTTTTTCCGCTTCTTCGCGCTCGGCAAAGCTTGCTTCTTCGCGTCGCTTTTTCGGAGAGGATTTAAGCTTAAACTCTGGGATTTCTTTGCTGAGAAGTAAGTCTATGCGGTCGATATTTTCGTTGTTTATGAGTAAATCGAAAAGTATGACGAAGTTGAGAAAAACCCTCAGTTCCGTTTCGGGAACGGCGCTTAATATTTCGTCAAGATATACTTCTTCTTTTTGAGTAAGATTAAGGTCGGAAAGAATGGATTTTTTGATTTCGTCCGACGGATAGATATTAAAACACGGTCCTATTTCGAGAGAATAAGGGGTGTCTTTTATGAGAATTTTCGCAAAATATAAATGATTGTGTGTAATCGCAATGGCGGCTTTTTTGCTTTTGAAATCGAAAGCGTTTTTGGTTAAAAGCGGAAATCGGTTTTGCAATATCTCGCTTTCAACATTCGAAAACAAGAAAAGCGTTTTGTTTCCTTTCAAAAGCCGCGTCGGGATTTGCGTCGATTCATAAATATTTTTTGCATATAATTCGTATATCATAGTGATTATTTTACAATAAAACACATTTTTTTGCAAGACAATATCTGTATTATGTGATATAATTGTAATAATCTAAGAAATGATGGAGGTTAAATCATGGGAAAGCTTAAATATTACACAAGCGCTTCAAAAGACAGCTCGGCGAACGAGAGGGAACTTAGAAACAAAGAAATCGCATATAATGCGGCTTTGGAGGGAATCGTTCTTTTGAAAAACGACGGCGCACTCCCCGCTAAGGAAGCGGGCAAAATCGCTCTTTACGGCGCAGGCGTATCTATGACGATTAAAGGCGGAACGGGTTCCGGCGAAGTAAACGAAAGACACGCAATCAGCATTTTGGAAGGAATGGAAAACGCGGGCTTTACCGTTACGACGAAAAAGTGGATTTCCGATTTCGAAAAACAATATGCAGACGAAAAGAAAGCTTATTCGGAAGCGCATAAATTCAACCTTTTGAATGTGAAAGACTTCGTTAACATGATGGCTGACCCCATGGGATTCCCCGTAGGCAGAGAAATCACCGACGAGGACGTCAAGAACAGCGATACAGATACGGCTATCTACGTCGTTGCTCGTCAAGCAGGCGAGGGTGCGGATAAGAAACTTGCTAAGGGCGAGTTCGATCTTTCACCTGTTGAAATAGCAAACATCAAAAAGATTGCGAAAGAATATAAGCACTCCGTTTTGGTAATCAACTCCGGTTCCTCGATGGATCTTTCCGTTTTGGACGACGCGAACGTCGGCGCGGTAATTTATTTCTGCCAGCAGGGTATGGAGGGCGGAAGAGCGTTTGCCGACCTTATTTTGGGCAAAAAATCCCCGTCTGGAAAACTTACCGATACGTGGGTTAAGAAATATCTCGACATTCCTTTCCACGACCAATATAGCTACCTTAGCGGAGATACGACTCAGGAATTCTACCACGAGGGTATCTATGTCGGATACAGATATTTCGATACATACAAGGTTGAACCGAGATACCATTTCGGCTTCGGTCTTTCCTATACAACCTTTAATATCAAGACTGTCGGCGCTACGATTGAAAAAGACGTAGTAACGGTCAAGGCAGAGGTTGAGAATACGGGCAGCGTTGCAGGCAAGGAAGTTGTCGAAGTATACGTTTCCGCTCCCGACGGACATCTCAAAAAAGAGTATCAACGCCTTGTCGGTTTTGCTAAAACAAAAGAGCTTGTCGCAAACGAAAAGCAAGAAGTTTCCGTAACGTTCCCTGCAAGCTATATGGCTTCTTATTGCGAGAAATGCGCTTCTTACGTTTTGGAAGCGGGCGATTATATCGTAAGAGTAGGCAACAGCTCCGACAATACGGAAGCTGCGGTTGTTATCAATCTTCCCGAAAAGGCGGTCGTTTCTAAGAACAAGAACATCTGCACGCCGAAAGAGAGAATCGAAGAGCTCGTTCCGGTAGTTAGAAACAACGAAGCGTCTTTGGGAAACGCTATTAAATTGACGCTCGATCCTAACGCAATAGTTACGGAAGTAATCGAATATAAGGCTCCCGAGATTTATCACAGCGAGAAAGTCGACTCCATTATGAATAAGCTTTCCGTAAAAGATATGGTTGACGTTTGCGTAGGCGCAGGTATCGGCGGAATGACGGCTTCGACATATCTCGTAACGCCGGGTGCCGTAGGAAGAACGACGGATAAGCTTTATAAGAAAGGACTTATCAACATCAACCTTTCCGACGGACCTGCGGGCTTGAGACTTCAAAAACGTTCGGGACTTTTGAAGAACGGCAAAATAAAGATGGTTGACGTTATGATGGACTTCATGAACGACTTCCCTGGTTTTGTTAAAAATATTATGTGCGCAGACCCCGACAAGTGCGAGCTTTTGTATCAGCACTGCACCGCGTTCCCTGTCGGAACGGCGCTTGCACAGAGCTGGAACGTTGAGCTTTGCGAAAACGTCGGTAGAGCGGTAAGCGACGAAATGACGGAATTCAACGTTACGTATTGGCTCGCTCCCGCGCAGAACATTCACAGAAATCCTC